>JAZULX010000193.1:0-4912 GCA_045603325.1 Oscillospiraceae bacterium
GCGTTGAAGTTGAAATCAAGGCCGGCACCTACACCGGCAAGGTTCAGATCGACCTGACCGAAGCCTATGGCCAGTGGGGCAGCTTCGGCGGCGGCGGTGAAGGCGACTACGAATTCCGTACCGGCCTTTACATCGACGAAAACGGCGTAAACGAAGCCAAGTCTGCAGCTTCCGTTATCACCGGCGGCACTTACAACGCTTATACCGCAGAAGGTCTCGTTGTTAAGTCCACCTCCCCCAACCTGAACTCCATCATTGTTGACGGCAAGGTCAACTACACCATTAAGGACTCCACCTTTGACATCCTGGGCGACAGCGATGGCAACGACGTTAACGACTTCTCCGGTTTCGGCGCTGTTGTTACCGCTGTTAACGACGCTACCGTCACCCTCGACAACGTCACCATCAACACCACCGGTGTTGCCCGTCCTGCTCTGTTTGCAGACGAATACGGCGACGTTATCTTCCGCAACTCCCGTTTCCATGTCAAGGGCGGCACCCTGTATGACGGCTACATCAACTCTGCAAACCAGGCCAGCATGGTTGCTCCTCCCTGGGTTCTTGGTATCGGCGGCAACGCCCGCGGCACCAACATGGAAGGCAACTGCTCCTCCACCACCATCATCAACAGCGAAGTTACTTCTGCTGCATGGGGTGTTCTGTCCACTGACGCAGGTCAGGACATGCTGCTGACCGTTATCGACTCCGTCATGACTCTTGACGGCAGCAACGAAAACTATCAGAACGATCCCTATCTTGAAAACTATGGCACCGGTTACGGCACCTACGCCATCGGCAACGCTCAGGAATTCTTCTATGGCGCCACCATCAACGTAGGCACCTATGCCACCATCTTCACCGGCGGCTATGCTACTTACGCTTCCTCCAACTTCGAAGGCGGCAAGATGGATCTCTATCCCCTGGACACCAAGGCTGACAAGTATCAGTTCCTGTCCAGCAGCGTAACCGGATTCGGTTCCGAACCCATCCTTGCAGGCATCGAAGGCAAGGGCCAGGTTACCACCATTAATTCCGACGGTTTCGGCTTCATGGCTCACGGCGCTGCCGGCATCCATGTTACCGACGGTACTGTTGTCAACACCAAGGACGCCACCTTCCTGATGAAGACTGCCGGCGTTGAGATCGTTGTTGACGACGGCGCTCAGATCAACACCGAAAGCGGCGTTGTTCTGCAGATGCTCGACAACGATGACTCCATCGTCGGCATGGGCGACATGTCCACCATGGGCTTCAACACCGAGTTCAACGAAAAAGAAGGCTGGCCCTCCGAAAACGGCGAAGTTACCGGCGGCAAAGTCAGAGGCAACGTCTCCATGACCATCGCAGGCACCACCGTTGACGGCCACCTGTACAACGGCACCGGTTACTATGGCCAGAAGGCCAGCACTCTTGCTGTAACTCTGGGCGAAGGCGCTGTTCACAACGGCGATATCGCTTCCACCGAAACCATCCACGTTGATGAAAACGGCAAGCAGAACACCCACTTCACCATCAAGGAATACTACTACCTTGGCCGTGTTGCCAACCGCAACTACAACAACGGTCTGAACACTGTTTCCGTCGAACTGAAAGACGGCGCTGTTTGGAATGTTGCCGGCAACAGCCTGATCTCCAAGCTGGTCATCGGCGAAGGCTGCGTTGTTAACGGCGCTGCCACTGTTGACGGTGTTGAAACTGTTCTCGAAGCAGGCAAGACCTACGAAGGCAACATCGTTATCACCGTTGCTGACGAAGCTGCTCCCGAAGCTGCTGAATAAGGCTATATTCTAACAAATGATTTAAAGCTGCCAAAGCGAATAGCTTTGGCAGCTTTTTTGACTGTTTCATTTTCTTTGATGCAATTATTATTACATCGTTCATACGCAGTTAATATTTGGCATTTATGATATATAGTCAAGAATGGAGCTGAGCATATGCTGAAACTTGAAAACATTGTAAAAGAATACACTGCCGGTGATACAGTCGTTCAGGCGCTGAAAGGTGTCAGCCTTTCTTTCCGGAACAATGAATTCGTGTCCATCCTTGGACCTTCCGGCTGCGGCAAGTCCACCCTGCTGAATATAATTGGCGGTCTTGACCAATACACCTCCGGTGATCTGAAGATCAACGGAGTGTCCACAAAAGACTATAAGGATGCTGACTGGGACACATATCGAAACCACTCCATAGGTTTCGTGTTCCAGAGCTATAACCTTATCCCTCACCAGAGCGTTCTGAGCAACGTTGAGCTGGCGCTGACCCTGTCCGGCGTATCCAAGGCGGAACGCCGCCAGAGAGCAAAGGCAGTGCTGGAGCAGGTGGGTCTGGGCGACCAGATGTACAAGAAGCCTAACCAGATGTCCGGCGGCCAGATGCAGCGAGTAGCCATCGCCAGGGCACTTATAAACGATCCGGATATCCTGCTGGCCGACGAACCTACCGGCGCGCTGGATACCGAAACCAGCGTTCAGGTCATGAACGTGCTTCGTGAGGTTGCCAAGGACCGCCTTGTCATCATGGTTACCCACAACCCGGAACTGGCAGAGGTGTATTCCACAAGAATCATCCGCTTGCTGGACGGCTTTATCCTTAACGACAGCGACCCCTTTGACGGTGAAGCGGTTACAGAAAAGGTATCCGATAAAGGCAAAAAGAAAGCCATGAGCCTGCGTACTGCCATGTCTCTCAGCCTGAACAACCTGATGACAAAGAAAACCCGCACCATCCTGACATGTTTTGCGGGCAGCATCGGTATCATCGGCATAGCGCTGATACTGGCGATTTCAAACGGTATCCAGAACTATATCGACAAAGTTCAGGAGGATACCCTGTCCACCTATCCGCTGACAATTACGTCGGAGACTATGGATATGACCACGCTGATCACCTCTATGGAAAGCGTTGGGCAGGACAGGGAAGAGCATGAACTGGATAAGGTTTACTCCAGCACCATGATGGCAGATATTATGGACGCCATGATATCCACCGAAACCCAGAAAAACAACCTTTCCGCATTCAAGGAGTTTATTGAATCCGAAGAAAGCGGCATGAGCCAGTACGTCAGTGATATCAAGTACTCTTACGGCACCATGCTGACCGTATATTCCGGGGACACCGAAAACGGAATCAACCGTATCAACCCCAGCACCATGATGGAAGATATGTACAGCAGCTTTACTTCCACCGATGAGGCCCTGAACACCATGACCAGCATGATGACTACTTCTTATGCAAGCCAGATGAATCTGTGGACTCAGCTGCTGGACAATCAGGAACTGCTGGACTCTCAGTATGATGTTATTGCCGGTCACTGGCCGGAAAGCTGGAACGAAGTTGTTCTGGCGGTTGACGAAAACAACGAACTGGTGGACGTTTATCTTTACTCTCTTGGCTTGAAAGACCAGAGCGAGATATCTGAGATAATCCTCAAAACCATGGAAGGCGAAAAAATCGAGGCTGAACTGGAAAGCTACACCTACGAAGAGATCATGGACCTTGATTACCGCCTTGTGCTGCCCACCGACCTTTATAAATACAATGAGGCCGGCGGAATCTGGGAAGATATGAGCGAAAACGAGGCGTACATGGACGTTATCATCGCCAATGCTCCCAGAATCAAGATCTCCGGTATCGTCCGACCCAGCGAAGAAGCCGTGGCTACTTCCATCACCGGCGTTATCGGTTACACCAGTGAACTGACCGAATACGTTATCAACGCTGTCAATGCCAGCGAGATAGTCAAACAGCAGCAGGCTGACCCGGCAATGGACGTGATTTCCGGTCTGCCCTTTGACGACGGCAGTTCCGAAGAACTCACCGATGCCGAGAAAGCTGAGCAGTTCCTGCAGTACAGCGAAGGCCTGACCTCTGTGGATAAGGCTGCACTGTACCAGCAGATCGCCTCCGTACCCGATCAGGAGCAGATTGAGCAGATGGCAGATGCCCAGCTGGAAGGCATGGACCGCAAAGCTGTTGAAACCCTGATACTCCAGACCATGAGCCAGCAGGCAGGAATGGACGAAGCCACCATATCTGCCTACATTTCCACCATGACCGACGAAGACCTGTTCAGCCAGGTGCGTCAGGGCATGATCCAGCAGCTTACGGAACAGTATGCCCAGCAGGGACTTGAAGCCCTTGGAGCCATGAGCACCGACGAGATCGCTGCCATGTACGATAATCAGCTGAGTTATTCCGATGAGGCTGCCCTGGCACAGATGTATGACGACTATATGCCTGCCCAGTGGTCGGAATCCACCTATGAAGACAACCTCAAGCAGTTGGGCGTTTCCGAACTTCACGCTCCCACAGCTATCAGCATTTATGCCGACAGCTTTGAGTCCAAGGACGCTATAGTGGATATCATCGAAGGATATAACCAGAAAATGGCAGATGAAGACAAGAGCGAATATGTTATTAGCTATACCGACATGGTGGGCCTGATAATGAGCTCCGTCAGCACCATCATCAATGTCATTTCTTACGTTCTTATAGCTTTTGTATCCATTTCTCTGGTGGTTTCGTCCATCATGATAGGCATCATAACCTACATTTCCGTTCTGGAGCGCACCAAGGAAATCGGAATACTCCGTGCTGTGGGTGCATCCAAGAAAGATATCTCCCGGGTGTTCAATGCCGAAACGGCCATTGTTGGCTTTACGGCGGGCATGATAGGCATAGTAGTCACCATGCTGCTTTGCCTGCCTATTAACGCAGTTATTTACCATCTCAGTGGTGTGGTGGTCAAGGCGGAACTGCCCATAGTGGCAGGTGCCGTACTGGTGGCCATCAGCATGGGCCTTACCCTTATCGCAGGCCTTATCCCTTCGTCCATTGCTGCCAAGAAAGACCCTGTTGAAGCACTGAGAACAGAATAATAAAAGCATCAGCCAATGCAATGCGTTGGCTGATG
>JAZULX010000194.1:0-3147 GCA_045603325.1 Oscillospiraceae bacterium
TGGGGGCGCGGGCCTCTGTTGTCCTGCTGAGGACGACCCTGCTGCTGACCCTGAGGACGCTGGTCATTGCGGCGGTCACGGTTGTCGCGATTGTCACGGCGGTTGTCGCGGTTATCGCGGTTTTGACCCTGCTGACCCTGGGGACGCTGACCTCTGTTGTCCTGCTGGGGCTTACCCTGACCCTGGGGACGGGGAGCGGGTTTTTCCGCAGGCTTTTCGGGAGCCTTTTCCACAGGTTTTTCCGGTTCGGCAACGGGAGCGGGAGCTTCGGGAGCCTTTGCAGCTTCGGCGAAAACGCTCTCGATGCTGTCTATCTGATTGTTATAGGTAATATAATCGAATATCAGGTTCAGCTGGTCGTCTTCCAGCACCTGCATATGGTTTTTGGGTTTTTCAAAAAATTCGGCAACGATGCCGGAAACATCCTTGGTCTGCCAGCCAAAGTCCTTGGCCACCTCATGAATTCTGTATTTTACTAAGCTTGCCATATAGCCACCTCTTTCAAGATTTCTTTTTGCGCCGGTTTTTTTCGTGAGCCTTTTTTTCGGCCTGACGGCGGTCTACCCGCTCTGCCTGCCGTGAAAGCTCCTCCAGCGCATCGGTGTATTTTCCGGGATCGGTCACTTCCAGCTTTTCAAGAAAGTTCTTTGCCAGTCGTGCATCCGAAACAGAAACCACCGCGCAGGAATTTTTGCCGAGAACCGCGCCCAGTTCGTCTTTCGTAAAGGGAACGGTCACCACTTTCCCGTTGCCGGGAAGGTTACGGACTCTTCTCGCCGTATTGTCGGCAGCATCGGAAGCAAGGATGATGAGCCTTGCGCTGTGGGCTCTGGCGGCGGAGCTTACCTGCTCGTCACCGATGTCCACCCGGCCTGCCTTTTTGGCGATGCCCAAAATATTAAGGGCTGGACTTATCATCGTTTTCCTCCTTCATCTGCTGCTCCAGCGAGGCGTAAACCTCGGGCGGTATGGCGGTGCTGAAGGCACGTTCAAGAGCCTTAGCCTTTTTTACTTTTATCAGACAGTCCATATCCGGACACACATATGCACCGCGACCGGGCTTTTTTCCCTTGAAATCAAGGCTTATTTCCTGACCGTCCGGAGCACGGACGACCCGAATAAGTTCCCGTTTGGGCTTCATTTCACGACAGCCAAGGCATTGGCGCATCGGTGTTTTCTTCATGGACAAAGTCTCCTTCGTAATAGGGGTTAGAATTTAGGGATTAGGGATGCGAAATTATTCTTCTTCGACGTACACTTCTTCGATGGGTTCCAGCTCGCCTGCCTGAGACAGAGGCTTGATATCAACCTTGCAGCCGGTAAGGCGGGCAGCAAGACGGGCGTTCTGGCCTTCCTTGCCGATAGCCAGGGACAGCTGATCGTCGGGCACGATAACCCGGCAGCTTTTGCCTTCGGGCAGAGCGGTGACGGTGATGGCCTTGGCGGGAGAAAGTGCAGCAGCAACGAATTCGGTGATTTCGGGGCTGTACTTTACGATGTCGATCTTCTCGCCACGCAGTTCATCCACAACAGCGCCTACACGGCCGCCTCTGGGGCCTACGCAGGCACCCACGGGATCAACGTTTTCGTCTGCGGCCCAGACAGCAATCTTGGTGCGGCTGCCTGCTTCACGGGCAACGCTCTTGATTTCGACAGTACCGTCTTCGATTTCGGGAACTTCCAGTTCAAACAGGCGGCGGACAAGGCCGGGATGAGTACGGGAAACCATGACCTGAGGTCCGCGGTTGTTGCGGCGGACTTCCAGAACATAGACTTTCATCATTTCGCCTTCAACAAAGACTTCACCGGCAGCCTGTTCGGAAACGGCCAGCACAGCCTCGGTCTTGTCGGGACCCATGCTGACGGTAATGGCGCCGGAATTGTCCACTCTCAGCACGGTGGCGGTAAGTATCTCCTGCTGACGGGAATTGTACTGCTCGAATACCATGCCGCGTTCAGCTTCACGGATGCCCTGAATAATGACCTGCTTGGCAGTCTGGGCAGCGATGCGGCCAAACTCCTTGGTGCGGACATCGATCTTTGCAACGTCGCCGATTTTCAGGCGGCCGTTGATTTTCTTGGCATCGTCACGGGAAATCTGGAGGTTGGGGTCTTCAACTTCCGCAACAACGTCCTTTGCAACATACATATGGACGCCCTTTTCGGTCATCTCGATAACAACATTGTCGCCTGCGTTGGGATTGTCGCGGCGGTAGGCAGTCATCAGAGCCTGATTTATCTTTTCCAGCATATACTGCTGGGGTATGCCCTTTTCTTTTTCAAGCTGAGCTATGGCTTCGAAGAATTCGGAATTCATTTTATTATCTCCATTCTGCCGCTTTGCGGCAATGATTGTTTCATTAACGCCGGTCATTTCAAACCGGCGGGCGGCTGATAGCCGCCCCTACGGAGCAAAACGCAGCATTATTCTTGTAGGGGCGGGTATTATCCGCCCGAAAACACTAGAACTTTATTGCCAGTCTTACCTGGGCGTACTGACCTTTTTCGAAGGTAGTTTCCTTACCGTTTTCGCTGACGGTGACGTTTCCGTCCTCATAAGCTGCCAGATCGCCGAAAATTTCTTTCCGGCCGTCTTTTGCCTGGTACAGCTTGATGCAAATATAGCTGCCGATGAACTTTTCAAAATCCGAGGGACGCTTGAGTATTCGTTCCGCACCGGCGGAAGAAACCTCAAAACAGTAGCTGCCGTCGATAGGGTCGGCTTCGTCCAAAATGGGGTCCATCATAAGGGAAACGGCTTCGCAGTCGGTGATGTTGATGCCGTCGTCCTTGTCGATATACAGGCGAAGGAACCATTCGCCGCCTTCTTTGACGTATTCCACGTCCCAAAGCTCAACGCCGCAGCTTTCGCAAACCGGCAGAGCCAGTGCCTGAACAGTTTCCAGGATCTCAGATTTCTTCATTAGTATTCTCCATATCGGTCAAATATCAAAAGATGTCCAAACATCTAAAAGAGAGTGGGGCGAACCCCACTCTCAGTCAAACATCTATCCTAACGTCTACCAATTATAACACAATAAATCAAATAATGCAATATCTATTTTAGGGGTCAGGATTTAGGATCTAGGGATTAGGGATTTAAACAGTTTTGCCGGCTCCCTAGCCCCTAACCCCTAGATCCTAACC
>JAZULX010000195.1:0-4335 GCA_045603325.1 Oscillospiraceae bacterium
TAATTGAAAAGGAAGTCGTTGCGGGGATAACCCTTTTGCAGGATGATATCTTCCACACCGGCCTTATCCAAAGCAAAAGCGGAAGTGAGCTTTTCGGTGTAAAAATCAGAGGGAGACAGGAAATGATCGTACTTTCGTGCCCGGCTCATGTAGCGCTCGTGGATCTGGTCAATGGTCATGTTTTCGTTGCCGTCAAGCTCGATGTCGCAGCCAAGACGCTTAAGCGGTGTGCCGTGCCAGGTCTGAACGATGACCTGACCGTCCTGATGAACCATGTAGTCAGGCGTAATGGAGTTGGTTATATAGTATCCGGCTTTCATCAGCAAACGGCGATATTTTATTGAACTGTACTCAACGGTTTTTGTGCGTGTATGGTCTGGCAGAGACTGCTGGTGGATTCGGTATCGTTCGGGATGGGTCATAGGCTTTTTGAAAGCCCATACGAAACGGTAATCGCTGTATTTTGGATCACGCAGCATCTGTTCATACAACGCTCTGGGGTTGCAGGCGTACTTGCCGCCGAAATAGGAGTCAAACAGCACCAGCTTTTTATCCACTTTGTTGGTTTTGTCGAGTATTGCGTGATAAGCTTTCTTGGCGGTTTTCCATAGCGCGGAATTTGCCTTGAAGCTCTCATAGCGTTCTCTGCGTAAAGTAGCCTGTTCGTTAGTCATTGTCGGACTCCTTGCTGCCAAGCTGCTGTTTTATCTGAGTGGTGGATATCTCTGGAGTTCTGGGGAAATAGACCACTTCACAGTAGTCTTTAAGGAAATCAAATTTGCCTTCCCAGTCGTTTCCCATGGCGAAAATATCGACCTTGAATTCCTTGACGTCATTAATTTTCTGATCCCAGTCGTTTTCGGGGATGACGAGGTCAACGTAGCGCACGGCTTCCAAAAGCTGCTTGCGCTGCTCATAGCTGAAGTAACACTTCTTACCCTTTTTCTCGCTGTTGAATTCGTCGGTAGACAGGGCGACGATAAGGTAATCACCCAGAGCTTTTGCACGGCGCAGCAGGTTGATGTGGCCGTAATGCAACAGGTCATAGGTACCGTAAGTGATGACTTTTTTCATATCAAATCTCCATTCAGAAGAGTTTTTTCCAGTTCGAAATGGCCTGACTTATCTTCGGGCGGCTGCTTGTAATCGCCGTACATATTGATTAAAGCCGCATCGGGATCGGCAGGAGCGAAAACTTTCATATCTTCAAAAGAAAGTTCCTGACCATTACCCAACCACTCACGCCGATAAGTTTCGGCAGGAAAACCGTGGCATCCGTGAACGGTGCAGAAAAGTTCACCGTTTGCAAATTTTCCGAAAAACGAAACCACGGCATTACGCAGCTTTATCAGAGCAGAAACCGAAAACAGACAAAGCAGCCGATAAAGGGCGCGCATGTATTTTTTGGTGTAACCGCAGCAAAAATCCATACCGGAGCGGGTCATCAAGGCACAGCTTATGGCTTCAACAGCTTTGAACATCAGCTTGCCCTTTGTGCCTTCGGGGCAGGGATCCAGGGGGAAAATATCGATATAAACGCCCTTTTCCATTTCCACATTTTCCAGATAACTTTCGCAGACGGCGGTGCCTTTCAGCCGAATTTTGGAAAAACCAAAAATATAATTGGGTTCCGTGTCGTGACATTGATAAAAATAGCAGTCATGCTGATTTGAACTCATCAAAGCCTTGAAGCGATTAAAATCGGCTCTGGGCATGGCAACGTCGATATCGTCGTCCCAGGGGATAAAACCTCCGTGACGAACAGCGCCCAGAAGGGTGCCGGCTACTATGTAATATTGAAGTTCGTTTTCGCGGCAAAAAGCGTCGAAAAACTTTAGTATTTCCAGCTCGGTCAATTGGAGCTGACGCAAGTCGCTCATAATTATGTTAACCTCTGTAAATTTGACTCAACAGTTCTGCAGAGTCTTTGATGTCGTATCCTTTTTGCCTTAACGCATCGGTGGTATCCACACGTTCAAAGGCTTTTGCTGCAAGTATGGCTGATGCCCAGTGATCAGGACTGTCCGTCAGTGAAAGATAGCTTACGCAGTCGGTCAAAGCGGCTTCTTTGGTAATCGCATCGGAGAAGAAGCAGCGGATGCCGCTGGCCTGGGCCTCAATACCGGACACGGGATTGCCCTCAAAAAGAGAAGGCAGCACAAACACATCCGATGCCCACAGCAACTGAGGGATTTTATCGGTAACGCCAAGGAAGCGGACGGCGTGGGCAACGCCAAGGGTTTCCGCCAACTGAACAATTGCGCCGTTTGAATCGTCTGCACCGGCAAGCAGGAGACGGGCGTTGGGGTCGGATTGCAGAATGTGGGAAAAGACTTCCAACAGGAACGTTTGATTTTTCTGATCGCATATCCTGCCGACGCAGCAAAGGGTAAAACTGTCCTTAAGACACAGTGTCATCCGGGTTTCTTCACGCTGATTTTTATCAAATGCAAAACGTTTGAGGTCCACCCCGTTAGCGACCATCTGTGTACGGATTGCAATGTTGTCCGGGAACATCCAGTTTGCCGCTACATCGGAGCACGCACAAAAGTGAGTTCCAAACTTTGACATAGTGTTACTTGCCAATTTGTGGGCAAATTCTTTCAAAAACCGCAGTTTGCTGGGGCGTAAAGCGCCGTTGTGGCTGTGAATTATCCTGGTCTTGACACCGGCCTTTTCAGCCAGCTTGGCGTACTGCATGGCAACACCATGGTATATATTCAGATGAATAACATCGAACTTTTCCTGCTCCAAAACGGCTTCAAAAGCCGAAGACATGGTCAGGTTTCTTGTAATGGCAGAGCTTATGTCTTTTTGCAGCAGAAGGATCCGCTCAATGCCCAGTTTTTCCAGTCTTGCATCAAACACTTCCGATTCCAGCTTGGCTGTCACAAGTTTGATATCCAGACCGGTGCGGTCCATCGCTTCCAAGATATTGACAATGAAAGACTCTATTCCGCCGGAGCCCCACTTTTCGCACCAGATACAAACTTTTTTCATATCAGGTCCTCCAGATCTCCGCGTTTTCTTTTTTGAATCATGCGCTGCACAGCGGGCAGCATGGCTGCTGTCAGACCATCAAAGCCCACGGCTGCAGGACAAAATACCGGGCGCATCAATGCGGCAAATTTCTTCCCAACAGATCCATTGGCAGTCATTTCTGCCAAGGCTGTACCCTTTGCCATTGCTTTGCAGAAAGGTTTGTATCCATGCCAGGCGGACAAGATCTTCAACTGCTTTTTGTAAAAATCAGAGCCTTGACCTATGGCTTCGGCTGAGTGCATCAGCGCTGTGAAGGCATAGGAACACAGCAGTTCCTCGGCCTCAAATGCCATATTTATGTAAACTTCGCTCCCGGCCTGGATGTCCATAAAGGCGTTGATGAATGTGTAACTTTCGTCAGATGCTGCAGCAGTTCGCATGATGGAGTTTTTGCGCTGAACGTAACGATAAAGGCTTTCGTTTACGGTTACTGCCTTTTGCACTTGAGTGGCCACAGCTGTGTTGAACATATAGTCCTCGCCGCTTTTCATAACAAAAGATGCGTTGGATTTTTCAATGACCGAACGGCGGAACAGCTTGTTCCACAGTTCGGGAGAACGGGTCACACAACTCAGCCACCAACTGCCGGGTGTGTCATAAATGTCGTTATCCAGTGCAAGAAAGCGTGCTTCTGAGCGATTTTTGAAAATCTTATCATAATCGCACATGGCGATATCTGCATCATTGTCTTCGATGGCGGACAGCAGGGTTTCGATATACTCTGGGACAACATAGTCGTCTGCGTCCACAAATGCGATGAACTCACCGGTGGCTGCGGCAAGACCGGCATTTCTTGCGGCGGATACACCGCCGTTCGGCTGGGTGATCACGGTGAAACGGCTGTCAGTTGATGCATATTGGTTTATGATATCGCTGCTGCCGTCGGTTGAACTGTCGTCCACTATCACAAACTGGCAGTCTGTAAAGCTCTGGTTTTGCAAACTTTCCAAACAGCGAGGAAGAAAATCCGCGCAGTTATATACGGGTACAATAATACTGACTTTGGCCACGGCTGCTTCCTCCTAAAATTCGACAGATTATCACATCATATTATTTTATCATATAATCCACACATTCGCAACTGATAACATACAATGTCCCTTTTAGCTTAACGTGTTGGTTTACGCCTATATAAAAGTCTGCTAGCGATTTGCACAAAGAAACGGCCCAGTCTTTTGGGACAGAGCCGCTATATCAATTCAACAGATTGAAGTTTATTTGGTTTCCACCCGTCGCAAGTATTCTTTAATCAATAGCGGCTGAATAAGCGGGTAAGTCCACTCAGTTGGAAGA
>JAZULX010000196.1:0-5406 GCA_045603325.1 Oscillospiraceae bacterium
CATGGCTACGATCCGACTTACGGCTGTCGTAGAATCGGATGGGCAGAACCTCCAGCTTGTCGAACAGGTCCTTACGGAGTTTGTTGACGGCACGCTGGGAAAGCTGAGCCATGGATACGGTCTGGCAGTAGTTGGTGATAACGGAAACAAGGTAAATACCTGCCAGCAACAGCAGACGGGATGCCAGACCGGACCAGTCTTTTGTTTCCGCGGTAATGTTGGGGATGATAAAATCGTCGATAAGGGGCTTGATCTGATAGGAGGCTGCCAGGTTGGCAACGCTGCCCAGAACCATGCAGAGCAGACCGGCTACCAGGAACCACTTATAGTGCAGGATGTAACCAAAAAGGCGGATAAGGGTGCCCTTGGTGTCCTTGGGTTTGCGGTAGTCCTTACCGCCGCCGGGACCACGACCGCTGACGGTATAGTCGCCGTCTTCTTCCTCTTCTTCGGTGGAAGCGGCAGCATCGGTCTGGGAAGCGGCTTCTTCGTTTTCGGGCACGATGGTTTCGACCTGTTCGGTCTCTTCTTCGGTGACTTTCTTCAGCTCATCAGACATCGCTCAGTCCGCCTCCTTCCTGCTGAGAATCGTAAATGGCCTTGTAAACGGGGCTTCTGGCCATGAGTTCGTCGTGGTTGCCGACATCGTGAATCTTGCCCTCTTCAAGGACGATTATCTTATCGGCGTACTGTACGGAGCTTATACGCTGGGCGATAAGCAGAACCGTGGTATCTTTGTACTTGCTGTAGAAGGTCTCTCTTATCCTGCCCTCGGTGGCGGAGTCGACAGCGGAGGTCGAGTCGTCGAGGATAAGGATAGAGGGATTCTTCAGCATGGCGCGTCCGATACACAGACGCTGCTTCTGACCGCCGGAGACGTTGACACCGCCCTGATCGATAACGGTGTCCAGTCCCTCGGGGAACTTGCTGATGAATTCGTAAGCCTGGCAGTCCTTTGCGGCTTCCATGAGGTCTTTGTCGGTGGCCTTGCCGTTGCCCCACATGAGGTTTTCGCGGATAGTGCCGGAGAACAGCAGGTTGGACTGAAGCACGATACCGATATTGTCGCGCAGGTGGTCGAGACCATAGTCTTTGACGTTCTTGCCGTCTACCAGAACTTCGCCGGAAACGGCGTCGTAGAATCTGGGAATAAGGTTGACCATGGAGGTCTTGCCAACGCCGGTGGAGCCGACTATGGCAACAAACTCGCCGGGTTCGATCTTGAAGCTGACATTGTCGAGTATCAGGGCGTCTCTTTCGTCGTTGGGGTATTTGAAGGAGACGTTTTTGAACTCGATGGCGCCTTTTAGCTTATAGCCTTCGGCAAGCTCACCCACAGTGTCGTATTTGCTGTCGGAAATGTCGGGCTCGTGCTCGAGAACCTCGAGAATACGGGTGGCACAGGCACGACCACGGGTGGCCTGCATGAGTATCATAGAGAACATCATTATGCCCATCATAATGTTGTTCAGATAGCTGATGAAGCTGACCAGCTCGCCGGAGAGCATATCTCCGTTGCCTACCATGCGGCCGCCGAACCAGTAAAGGCAAAGGGTGGTGGCGTTCAGCAGGAAGGTGGTGGCGGGGTTCATAACGACCACACGCATCAATGCACTGACAGAGGTTTTGGTCAAATCGTCGTTGGCTGCCTTGAACTTTTTCTTTTCGTAGTCGATGCGGACAAAGCTCTTGACAACTCTGATGGCTATCAGGTTTTCCTGAACGGCGGCGTTCAGACCGTCATACTTCTCCTGCATTATCTTGAACAGGGGGTGAGTCAGTTTCATGATGAGACGGACCACACCGAACAGGATGGGTATGGCAACCAGATAGATAAGAGAAAGCTTGGCGTTCTGTTTGATGCAGATAAACAGGGCGATGAACAGCATCGAAGGAGCTCTGATAAGAACTCGTGTTACCTGCATGACCATTTCCTGAATGGTCTTGACGTCGTTGGTGATACGGGTTACGAGAGACGCGGTGGAGAACCGGTCAACATCCGCAAAGGAGAAGCTCTGAACCTTGGCAAACATCGCCTGACGCAGGTTGGCGCCGTAGCCCTGACCTGCCATTGACGAAAACTTTGCCGAGTACACACCTGTTACCATGCCCATAACGGCAACAAGTATCATAATGATACCGATGATGATTATGGCGTGTTTGTCTCCGTTGGCGATGCCAACGTCGATCATTTTGCCCATGAGGAACGGCAGCAGCAGTTCGGCCAGGGTTTCTCCAATGACCAAGACGGGGGCAAGCAAGGCGTATTTCTTGTAATCCCCGATAAACTTGATCAGTTTTTTAATCATACTTTTTCCTCATTCCCTTCGGGTATATTTTTCTTCCAATCCTCAAGATTTGTAATCATTCTCCTGTAATACTCGGCTATGATATCCCTTTCCTCGTCGGAAAAACCGGCATACATGCCCCGGTCGATGGCTTCATAGACAGTTTCGAGTTTTTCCAGTGCTGCCCGGCCCTTTTCGGTCAGGGCAATGGGCTTACGGCGCATATCGTTTTCATCGCTGAGCTTGGTAACATAGCCCTGACGCTCCAGGGAACGCAGAGAAACCGTTACCGTGGCAGGACTGACATGAAGCTGATCTGCCAGTTCCTTCTGGGAAGGAACAACGCCGTTTTTACCGTTGCGGTCAAGGATTATCAGCAGCATGGGCTGGCCCAAATCTGCCAAACCGGCTCTGGCAAGAGCCGCATCCATGGCGTGACGATGAAACTTATCGAGCCTCCTGAACAATCCTTCCGGACTGTCTTTAGAGATGCGCATTTTTAGCCTCCTTCCTGCTTTGATAAATCTTTAGAATACAAAAAATAAACACGCTAACGATTAGCATGCTACTTAATTCTATCCTCTATATATATAAATGTCAAGGACTTATGGGGATTTTTTACAAATATAATTGTGTTTTTTTGCTAAAGGAAATATCTGCGTTCTGTGCAGAGTTTATAAGCCTCTCCACAGAGCCAAAAAACGAAAAAAAGCGTATCCATTGCTCAACATCAGCAGGAAAGCTGTCATCCCGACCGCCGGTTCAGCCGGGGGTCGGGATGACAGCTTTCACTTTAATGAATGAAATTCTTTGGGGAAACGCTTTGACAGATCAATTACTTTGCTGCCTTTGCAGCTTTCTTGGTGTAATAATCGGCAATGAGCTTGGTCATCAGCTGGCAGCCGCCGCAGAGGATGATGCAGCCCAGACCGATGGAAACGATGTAGGGGATGGTATCTTCAACAATGGTGTCCACAACACCGGGCATGGTGGTGATAACAAAATAGGCGAAACCAATGCTGTTGAACAGAACGGGGCAGTAAGGTTTGCCCATAATAAGTACGATAAGAACAACGCACAGGGGGATCATAACTCCCACAACGTGGCTGACGCCCATGCCTTCAAGCCACACGTCAACAAGGACCAGGAAGAGGGTGAACAGAATACCCACAGAGCCGCCGAAGAATGTGGATGCCATTTTCTTTTTCCAGTTGGGCTCTTCCATGAAGTAGTAGAAGGTAACGCTGATGAAGAAAGCCCAGCCGCGGAAAGGCAGCCCCTCCAGATGGTGGTGGAGCGCAAGAGCGAGAGCGTTCCACAGAGCGATCCAAACAATAATGGCGATATGGATCACCAGGCTGGGTCGGTCCATTTTGTGTTTCATTACAAATCTCCTTTTACAAATTAGTACATATAAATATAACATACAACCTATAGCACAGGCAACACAATTTTTTCAATTTCGACACATTCTGACCCGAAATGAGGTATTTTCGGCTCAGTTCAACAAAAAAACATTATCCCCTGCCGAATGTTGATCCGGCAAGGGATATGTTTAAGCTGCCGCTTATCTTGCGTAATATCTGTCCAGAGCGTCCTGATAGATTTCCATCAGTCGTTCAAGCTGGAGATTGTAAAGCTGGTCGATAAACGCATCCCATTCTTCCATGGGCTTGGCACCGGTGATAAACAGAATAACGTTTTCGTCAACGCAGGTCTGGATATCGGTTTCGATGCTGCTCTTTTCTTCGCTTTCAAGAGCGGTGTAGGAAATGCCGGTGGGGATGGAGTACAAACCGTCACTGGAAGCGGTCCAGACATCCCAGCATTCTGCCTGGAGATCAGACAGGAAGGTTTCTACTCTGCCGGGACTGTAAATGCCGGTCAGGCTTCCGTAGGGAGTCCACATACGGGTGTAAGCGGCAACGGTCATATCAAACTCATTGTTAATGACCAGGTCGGTGAACTGAGGCTTGCCGTCCACAAGCTCAAAGGTTTTGCCTTCAACGCCGTAGTTATACATATTGAAACCGGCTTCGGAATACCAGAAGTCCATCCAGGCAACTGCAAGTTCGGGGTTTTCGCACTTGGTGGAAACAGAAACGGTATCGTTGTCTACCATCTTGCGGGCAGAGATGTGGTCAATTTCGCCCTCGTTTACCACCAGATTGGGTATGGGAACGATCTCAAAATCGGGGTCTGCATTGTATCCTGCATATTTGTCCACTTCTTCGTACATGGCGGGCCAGACAGCAATGTTGTCGGAGCCAACGCCCTCGTTGATGGTGGGAGAGAAGGGATCATACTCGATAGATATGAAGTCGGAGTTGATGAGACCGTTGTTGTACCAGTCCTGCATCAGGGACAGGAAGTCCTGATATCCGGGTTCCAGAATCGAACACTTGACCTCACCGTCTATATGGAACATGGTAGCTCCGCTGCTGACGCCGTAACCGCCTACAAAGCCTTCAATGTTCATGCCGTTGTGCATATAGAAGGTGGAATCGCTGCCATACTCATCCTTGAAAGCGGTGAGAACTTCGGTCATCTGGTCATAGGTCTTGGGCACAGCCAGACCGAGTTTGTCCAGCCAGTCTTTTCTGATAACCAGACCGTTGTTGCACTTATACTCGTCGTAGAAAGACTTGAAATCAACAACGCTGCCATCGTCCAGAGCAAAGTCATATTTGAAATTGCCCACATTGTTCAGATAGTAGGAATAGAACGGTGCATATTCCTCCAGATAAGGTGTCAGGTCAATGATTATTTCGTCCTCAACGGCTTTGGAGCCGCCGCCGGCATACATGGAAGTGCAGGCGTTGATAAAGTCGCCGAAATCGCCGCCGGCCATAAGCAGGTTGAACTGCTCAGAATAGACCATGAAGCTGATTTCCTGCCATTCAATGTGAACGCCGGTCATTTCTTCCAGCTGTTTGACCCACTCAAAATCGCCCATGGACGAGATACCCACGGTATCCAGAGGAGGACGCAGGTTAACGGCCTTGGTGGTGTAGGTCAGGGTTTGGGGTTCTTCCGTAAGGGGCAGCATCAGCTCGATGCTGGAAATGTCCACGGTCTCCATCTCGGCGGCGTGGACTTCCTCCTGCTCGGAAATCTC
>JAZULX010000197.1:0-7498 GCA_045603325.1 Oscillospiraceae bacterium
GCCTTACAGGCCAGCTCTGGGCAAGGCACAGAGGTTTGCGTCTGCCCCGGGAATCTTCCACATAAGCCAGCACGTCGGTAACCTTGTACTGTCCGGAGGGTTTTACCTCCACAGCCTTGCCTTCAACAGAAGGCGGAACCATGCTGCGGTGTTCTATCCGCTGAGATTCCGGGCACCGGGCAAAGATCTGACCGGCCGAAACCTTGTCACCTTCCCTGATGTCCATGGTAACATCCCACAGCTTATCCGTGTCCAGCGCGGGAAGGTCAATACCTCTGGTAATATATGCTCCGGCGGTATCTGCAATGGCCTGCAGCGGTCTTGCGATGCCGTCGTAAATGTTTCCTATCATACCGGGTCCCAGCAGTACGGAAAGGGGTCCTCCCTGTCCGACCACCGGTTCGCCGGCTTTAAGCCCTGCGGTGTCCTCATAAACCTGAACTACGGTCACGTCACCTTTAACGCTGACTACTTCGCCGGGCAGTCCTGCGTTGCCGACCCTGACCATATCCAGCCGGGGCAGTCCTCTTCCTCCGTGGACGGTGACAACGGGACCGTTTACACCGTGGATGTAATAATTAGTATCCATATTTCACACGCCCCCTTAATCTTCCAGATACATACTGGAAAGCTCAGAAAAGTGACCCACCAGATCGGACAGAGCCGCATCAAAGCTCATATCAATGCGCATGTGCTTGGGTGGGCAGTTTATCTGGAGCCCGCCGTAAGCAAAGCTGCCTTCATGGAACACAAGATGGATATCCGGGGTCGCTTCCTGCAAAAGGTCGCAAAGGTGCATGTCCTCCGGCCTGAGATAAGCGTCTCCCGTGGCGCCCACGCCAAGGATATCGCAGGCTCTGTTCACCAGATCGCACATATGCTGAGGATATTCCTCCGACCGGGTAAACCGCTCAATGTGCTCCCGAGCCATTCTGAACACTTCCTGAGCACAGTTTTCGCGGAACTGCAGCAGTTCGTGCTTGTTGGCGGTCATTCTGTCGTTGACTCTGAGATGCTCTCTTGCAGATATGGCACTTTTAGCCTCGGTTTTATATTTTTCCACCTCTGATTTCAGCTCTGTTTTTGCTTCATAAACCGCCTTGTTCCAGTTTTTTTCAAGGCTGTCGTTTATCTGCTGAACCTCCTGACGGGAGGCACTCATTATCGAGGATGTAAAAACATCAAGTTTTGTTTTTCTTTCGGGCAATTCAATCCCCCCCTGATTAAAGTTGAACGCATATTGGCTGCCAACTTTTAACTAGATTCTAACTCCTATGGTCTCCCTTATCAGCCTGGATATGGCGTCACTTTCGGAGTATTCTCCGTTTCTGCCGGGAATGACTGCCACCAGCGGTCTTGCTGCGCTGAGGCGCAGCTCGTCTATGGCGTTTCTGCACATGTCGGCGCAGCTTTCGGTTATCAGCAGCACCGCCACCGATTCGTCTTCCTTTACCTGATTCAGGAGCTGGGATATCTGCTTTTCTTCCTTTGCAAGTCGTCCGTCTATGCCGGCAAGCCGCATTCCTGCAAGGATATCGGCGTCATCGGAAATAATGAAATACTTCATGGCTTAAAGGTTGGAAATGATCATGAAGGCGATAAGCAGGCCGTAGAGAGCAACGCCTTCTGCCATACCGACGAAAATGAGGGATTTGCCGAAAACGCCTTCGTTTTCAGACAATGCACCCAGTGCAGCGGAAGCGGAAGAAGCAACAGCAATGCCGCCGCCTATGCCGGACAGGCCAACAGACAGAGCTGCAGACAGATAACCGAGGCCGGTGGCAAATCCGTCGGCAGTGACTATGCTTTCAGCAGCTTCGGCAGCCTGAACGGAGTTGGTAATGCACACCACAGAGGCTATCAGCACAAAGCCGAACACAGAGCTTATCTGAGCCAGCAGAGCGGTTTTCCCTTTTCCGCCCTTTTTGACCCGGAGATAAATGCCGCCCAGAGGCAGGGTAATGGCAAGCAGCATAACGAATGCAGCGATAAGTATATTTGACATTGACATGGCTAATATTCCTTTCTTTACACTGAATTTTTGGTTGGCAGTCTGGTATAGTCGATGGTTTTTGTTTCGTATTTGACGCCGGAGCCTTCATAGAACCGGCCGAACATCTCGTAAAACTCAAGACGCATGACCTGGATACACACAAGCACGCCTTCGATGCCCATTACGATGACATTGCCCAGCACTATTGCCACAGGATTGTGGCCGCCGTTGGCTGTCTGAGCCAGCATGAACACGACCATCATCATGCCCGCATGGGAGATTGCAAAAGCACCTACACGCAAGAAAGATACTGTGTTGGACACATATGCCAGCATGGTTTCGAACAGTTCGAAGAACCCTTCCACCACGAACATTCCGATGGATTCTGGTTTCCAGTCCTTTTCCTTTTTGACCAGCTTTGTCAGCGGTTCCGCAGCAAAGATCATCAGCAGCGGCAAAATGATAAGCACGATGATATACAGCGGTGTCATCACATTGATGCCTGCCAGAGCTGTCAGGGCAACTCCTGCCGCCAAAGACAGATACATCACTGCACCGGCGATACCGTTGGGCGAGAAGAATATCTTTTTGATATCTCTCTGGCGGATTCCGTTGATGATGTTCATCACCATGCATATCAGCATCAGCACCACGCCCAGCGCCACGGCAATAAGCAGGATCTTCATGGTGTTGCCGCCTTCCAGCACATGGAAGCCCGGGATTATCTCTTCAAAACCGAATATGCTGCCGTAAACGAAACCGAACACCGTGGATGAGCAACCTGCCAGAACCAGCACCCGGCCAAGCCACATCTTTTTCAGTTTCCACATGATAAAACCCACAAGAGCAAGGCACACACCCTGACCCACATCACCGAACATGATACCGAAAATGATGGTGTAGGTGATGGCCATGAAGCTTCTGGGGTCTATCTCACCGTAGGACGGCATGCCGTACATTTCCACAAAGGGTGAGAATATCTTTGCCAGCCGGCTTTCTTTCATTTTCACCGGCGGCTTTATCTGGGCTCTTTTGTCCGACCCGCCGATAACGCAGGCAAAGCCTTCGTTGGCTTCCACCTCTGCCACATATTCCCGGGCGGTTTCTCCGGGCACCCAGCCCACGATATAAAACCTGTCATACCGGTAACCGGCATAGTATCTCAGGTCAAAGGTATCGCTCATGTAACGGAGCCAGCTGTAATATGCCAGGAGTTTCTCCGCATTGTCTGTTTTCAGCCGGCTGATGATTTCGTCCTGACGGGCTGCCTCAAGCCTTGCCTCTTCGGCGCCTTTGGCATACAGCTGTTTGGCTTCCTGAGGCGTGGTGTCCTTGTCCAGTTCCCGGGCAACACGTACACGCTCAAAGCCCATGGCAGTAAACTGGCCGTCCACCTTGTCCGCCACTCTGGGCAGGACGAAATACAAGCCGTAGACCCATTCGTCGTAACTGCCGGTGGAAACGTAATATACTTCCTTGTTTTCCTTCATCTCCTGAAGGCACAGTTCATATTTGTCTTCGGGTATTCGTCCTACCCTGAACTTGACATACTTCATATGAAGCAGGTCGTTCAGTTCTTCATCAACGCCTTCAAAGTAACTCAGCTGAGAAAGGATGTTTTCGTCATCCAGGGCTGTTTTCAGGCTGTCATCCCTGGCCTTTTCGGCAGCTGACAGCTTTTCACTCAGCTCATTGAGCCATTGGCTGACTTCTTCCGCCTCCATCTGTGACGGCCATATTCTGTATTCGGGCTGCACGTCCAGCTTCTGCATCAGGCTTACCGCCGTATCAAGGCTTGGGGAATAGGGGTTTGCAGAGCTGAACCGGGATATGGAAAGCACGGGGCTTATGGCATCCACGGTGTTTTCCATGTGGAATTCCCTGTCCATAACAAGGGTCTGCAGCGCCATGTCTATGCTTTCCAACGGGCCGGAAAGGGTGACCATAGTCATTTTTTCTGTAGGCATGGTTTTGTTCCGCACCTCCTAAAATAGGTTGGTTTATTCTATCTGCCACATATGGCAGCTCAGTTTAACATTGTTGTGGGGTCTATGCCGTAATCGATAGCCTGAACGATGCTTATCAGCTTATCCCGCTCCAGCTCCTTCAGCGTCAGATATGCCTGAACAAAGCAGAAATTCGGTTCTGCGGACTTAAGCAGTCTACGGCAAAAAGCTTCCATCTGGCGGCGGTACTGTTTTTCCGGAGCCTTCACTCCGTCGGAGAAGTGTTTTATCCACCCCGAAGCCGTGAGTATCGATTCAACTTCATCTTCGTTTGCAGCTGCTGCAATGGCAGCGGTTATCTCAGGCTTGAGCCTGTGGCTTATGGGAATGAGCCCACTCACATTTTTTGAAAATCTTCGCAGTCTCATGGCGTGGACAATATTCAGCAGATCCGCCTCATGTCCCAGCAGCTCTTTCATTTTCTTAATACCCGCTGTGGACTGACCTTTGCTCAATAGAGCCCACGTCTGGGTATAAAGGTGGTTTTGCATCGCAATATCGGCGTTTGCGTAATCCGGCAAGCCTGACTTCTCATCTCTCGGCAGGGCATAGAGGACATCATAAAACACGCTGCCTTTGACTGCTCTGAGCAACGCACCGTAATCCCTGCAATCTGCTATGTCGTTAAGGTCGATGCCGCTTTTGGCTGCAAAGAATTCGGAAACCGGTTCTTCCGGTTCAGGCGTTTCCGGTGACTGCAGTCGCCTTATGGCAGAAAGGATCACTTTCATCTCCGTGTGCCAGATGGCAAAGGATATATACTTTCGGTCTTTGGCGGATGCAAATCTGTAAAGCCGCCGGAACTGCTCCATCCATTGATATTTCAGGGCATTCTGCAGCTGAGGCAGAGTAATATTCGCTGCCGGCAAAGCCTCCACCGCCGAACTGTATCCGGGGTGTCTGCGCAGAAACGCAGCAGCTTCAGCCAAGGACGAACACAAGCAAAGCTGATGCAGTTCTTCTTCCGTCAGCATGGTGCCTTTCAGCGCCCTTACCTTTGCCGCCACAGCCCCATAGGTTATGACAGCTTTAAGCATTCTGATTCACCACTATCTCAAACAGGCGTTGGGCATAGGCCTGCTTCTTTTCTTCAAAATTATCCTGTGCCTGGCGAAGCTCGGTTTCGTGTTTGCTGTTAAGCTCAGCGATTTCCTCATCTGCCTTGGCTTTTTCAGCTGCTTCAAACGCCGCGATTTCCTCATCTGCTTTCTGATAATAATCACGACGCAGCTGCTCTATCCTGTCGGACAGGTCAGATTCAAAGCTCACCTGCTTTGCCACGGCTTTATCATAGTTTTCTCTGGCGGTCTGTTCCGCCTGAACTATGCCGTGGAGTATCTCCAAGTGTCGGTTCATAATACAGCCCCTCCCCGGATCAAATTAGGATAATTTAATCATAGCACTTTGACTTTTGATATTAAAGGTAAAATGTTGATAAATTTTCAGAATTTTGTATGTCATTTTCATGCGGTTTTCAAACTGTGCGGATTCATTGCTGCAACTTGTCAGTCAGCACGACAGGTTGACATCTTTCACGGATTTGAGTTAAAATATTTATCGCATCCAAGATAATACAACAGGAGACTCCAACCATGCCCTTTTGCGACGAATCCCTTGATTTTCTGTTTTTGAACCGTTTGAATGACAGCAAAACCTTTTTCAACGAAAACAGGCCCGAATATGAACGCCTTGTGCTTCAGCCTCTGCGTCAGCTGGTGACGGATATCGAACCCTCCATCCACGAAATCGACCCGTTTCTTGTCTGCGAACCCAAGGTGGGCAAGTCCATTTCCCGCATTTTCAGAGACACCCGGTTCACCCACGACAAGCACATTTTCCGGGACGTTATGTGGTGTACATTTTATCGGGACAGGAAGCTGTTTGGCAGTATGCCGGCGTTTTTCTTTGAATTTTCACCCCGCTGCACCCGTTGGGGCTGCGGATATTACCAGTGCGGCACCGACCTGCTGGAGGCCATGCGCGACCTGATAAAAGCCGACGACAAGGCTTATCTGAAAGCAAAAAAAGCTCTGGAAAACCAGAGCGTATTCGAGCTGCAGGACACCGCCTATAAACGCACACGCCACCCGGATTACCCGGCGGACAAGCAGAAATGGCTGGATCAGCGAAACTTCTGTTTCCTGGCTTCCACCACCGATACGGATATGCTGTTTGCCGACGATCTGGCAGACCGCTTGGCAGAAAATTTCCGCGCCATGCTGCCCATGTACGAACTGATGCAGAAAGCGGCAAGCCGTGTAACTAAGAACTAATAACTAATAGTGAAAAACTGAGGGAGGAAAAACGCAAAGCGTTTTTCCTCCCTTTAGCGTACAGCGCCACTCTCTGCAAAACAGTTATCTTACCAGAGTTCCTCTTCTTCACCAAGGAGTATTTTTTTGATGTTTTCATCTATTTCTTTCTTGTTTAATTCTTGGCTGAGCAACGGCAGGATCACTTCCCGACTTTCTCGCATGTGCGGAAGGCTGCCTGCAAGTTGTTTTGCTTTTTGGTTTTCACCACATTTTAGGTATAAGAAACAAAGAGCCGCCCGTATTGTAGATTTTTGCTTTTCGTTAATTGATATCACAAGCCCTCTTTCCATTAACCCAACGGCTTCTTCGGATTTATCCTGAAGAGCCAATACGCTTGCCAAGCCAAGCAACATGCCGGGTTTATTGGGATAAATAAGCAGTGCATTCCGGTATTCTTTCTCAGCCGCATCATAATTGCCGTTTCTCATATGTTCATTTGCGATTTTATGAATTCCATATCGAGTTTCTTCTGCACGAATGGTATCCATGCCAACAAGCAAATCAATACTCGTTTCAAAAACATTTGCTAACGCAGGCAGGAAAGTTATATCCGGATAACATTCTCCCCGTTCCCATTTCGAAACACTTTGCGGTGTAACCCCTAAATATTCAGCCACATCTTCTTGGGTAAGTCCCTTTATAACTCGGTACTTTTTCAGGTTCTCAGATAAATATAACATCCTTACACTCCTTAGCGTTCTTGTTTGATACCATTATGCCATAAGACAATTCAAACTCAATAACGTATTAGTTGTTTATCAATCAACCCCTACGATCCTAAATTCTAATCCCTAAATAACAAATAACCCGTGAGCTTTGCCCACGGGTTATTTGTTATTTCCTCGCTTCTGCGTCATACATACGGGTCAGGATCGCAGCCACTTCGCTGCGTTTGATGGTGCTTTCGCCCATGAATTCGCCGCTTGTTCCGCCGGTAAGGATACCTGCACGGTAGAAGGTATAGATCTCGTCGGCGTATTCGCTGTCCATGGCCACATCGGAGATGGAACCGTCAGCCACTTCGTTCTTGGCAGCATACTCAGTCTCGGGCATGGCGGCATAGAAGATATGTACAAACCCTTTTCTGCTGATGGCGGCATTGTAATCTTCGTGTGCGCCACCGGTGATGCCCTTTTCCAAAGCGTAGGCCAAATAACTATCGTACCATGCGGAAGTACCGTGTT
>JAZULX010000198.1:0-10018 GCA_045603325.1 Oscillospiraceae bacterium
TGTCTTCCTAAGCCCGCTTGGCCTCCGACTTCTGCGGTAAAGCCGGTGGTGATGGTGTAGGGGATGTATTTGATGAGGCTGCCCAGCTTGAAAACGCCCATCAGAATAAGAATAACACCTGCCATGATGGTGGCAAGCACAAGGCCCTCCATGCCGTTGGTGGCAACTATGCCCGCAACGATGGTGGCAAAGGCAGCTGTGGGGCCGGCTATCTGGACGGTGCTGCCGCCAAAAAAGGAGATAAGGAAACCGGCAACGATGGCGGTGTAAAGACCCTCTTCGGGGCCAACGCCCGAGGCCAAAGCCAGAGCGATGGACAGGGGAAGCGCTATGATGGCAACGATGATGCCGGAGTTAAGGTCGTTGATAAACTGCTTTTTGGTGTAGCCCTTCAGCGAGCGGAAGAGCATGGGTTTCAGTTCATTCATGGCTTGACATCCTTTACATTCGATCAATTGCGGTCAGATTGACCACGGTGACTGATTTTGCAAAAAATTTACGCGGAAACAATTGGTAAAGTGTATGAAAAGGACAGGGGAAACAGATGATAATTAATGTGTAATAATTAATGATCCCGCTTCATTCCAAACAGTTATCTTTTTTTTGCATCTCATTGAAGTGAGTTATCAGGTAATCACGAAGAAGAAGTACCGGGGTATCGTTATGCTCTACCCGAACGGTCAGATAACGCCGACAGGAGGGTGAGGATATGGGTACAAAACGAACACCCGGCGATTCTGCGGAGCTCCATGACTGGGCAGGAACCATTGCAACGCCAAGCCCCAGACTGATCATTTGGCGAAGAGTAGCTGGGCTGTCGCACTCTATTATTCGATGGGGAACCACATCGGCGCAGCGGAAATAGTAGTCTTCCAGTTTGCGCATAGGCTGACCATGGCGAAGGCTTATCAAAGGAACGCCGGTCAATTCGCTTAAGGAAACTGCTTCGTGCTGAAACAGTGGATTGGATGCGGGGATAGCCAGCATAATGGGTTCGCCCATGAGCGTGGTTTCTTTTTCGTTGTGCCGCACATCCATAGTTACTTCCAGATACAGGTCTGCCGGATCTGTTTCCTGCTCTGTTTGTATAAGTACCAGCTCTATGTCCGGATACATTGAATGAAAACCGTTGATAACTCCCGGCAGCATCTCCGATGCGGCAGTGGCCGAAAAGCGGACAGCTGATCTTTCGTGTCCGCGTCTTGCCTGAACAAGAAAAGAATCCCGTTCCATGAGGATACGCTGTGCATGCTGCAGCAATACTCGGCCCTGACTGCTTAGATGAACGCGCTTGCCTTCCCGAATGAACAATTTAACACCTAACTCCGCTTCGAGAACACGAATGCTTGCGCTCAAAGCAGGCTGCGTCATGTGCAAACGCTGAGCCGCTTTAGAAAAATGCTCCAGTTCTCCGGCGGCACAGAAACATTCAATATGAGAAAATTCCATATGCTTGATCCTCTATATAAACACAATTTATTAAAAGCGATGTTATTATATATTAGACAGTTATAAATTATCAAGGTAGAATAAATATAAATAGAAAAGAAAGGAGTCATTATGAGTATTGCTTTAGTTACTGCCAGGCAGCTTTTGGTCATGCTGCTGTATATGCTTTGCGGATACTTTATGCGAAAAAAGCAGCTTATCACAGAAGAAGGCAGCAAAGCCATCAGTGGGTTGTTGATATACCTTGTAATTCCGGCTGTAATTTTCCGGTCGGTTTATACGGAGCGAACGCCGGAAAAAACCACGGCACTGATCGTATCCATGGGGTTAGCAGCCATGTGCCTGCTGGTCGCGATCATAATATCCAGAATAGTTTTTCCCAAACGCCCGGTGGAGGAATTTGGTGCGGAATTTTCCAATGCCGGTTTTTTGGGTATCCCTCTGATAAGTGCTACGATGGGGACAGACAGTGTATTTTACGCCGCGGGATTTGTGGCGCTGCTGAATATTCTTCAATGGTCCTACGGTCAGTCGAGAATGGGACTCAAAACAAGTTCCTGGAAATCCCTGTTGTTCAGCCCGCTGCTTATGTCGTTGGTGCTGGGGCTGCTGCTGTATTTTACCCAAATTCCGCTGCCCAGTGTGCTGACAGACTGCATATCTGCCACCGCTGCCTGCAACAGCCCTCTTGCGATGATCCTGTTGGGCGTTTACCTGGGCCAGACTGATCTTTCGCAGATATTTGTCAACAAATACATATGGGCAGTAAGTGCCGTGCGCTTGGTTTTGATACCTCTGGTAACTATGGGCATACTGACTCTTATCCCTGTTGAACCTGCCATAAGGCTAGCAGTATTTCTCACGGCAGCGGCACCTGTTGGATCCAACGTGGCTATGTATGCTCAGCGTGCAGGTTTGAACCATGAAAGTGCCACAGCGGGAGTATGCCTGTCCACCATATTAGCAGTTATTTCGATGCCGCTTCTGGCGGCAGCGGCGGCGGCTCTTTGGGGTTATTCTAAAATTTAATTTGGAGAGTGATAAATATGAAAACAATTACAGACATTACTTACGGTTTATCAAACCACCCTTTGCAGAAGCTTGATATATACCTTCCCGACTGCGACAGCTTCCAGACCTTTATATTTTTCCATGGCGGCGGGTTTAATGCCGGCGACAAGGAAGAAGCACGGGTGTTTGCTGATTACCTGACCCGGATCGGCATCTGTTTGGTCAGCGCTAACTATCGTCTTGGACAGGAAGCCAAATGGCCTGATTATATCTGCGATGCGGCGGAAGCTGTGGCATGGGTAATGAAGCATATGGGCGAGTACGGAAACTGTGATAAGTTTTTTGTAGGAGGAAGCTCTGCCGGCGGTTACCTTTCCCAGATGCTTTGCTTTAACCGGGAATATCTTGCAGCCCATGGACTGGTGCCCACAGACATTGCCGGTTATATCCACGATTCCGGACAGCCTACAGCCCACTTTGCCGCTCTTCAGGCAAAGGGCATTAATCCTAACAGAATCATTGTTGACGAGTCTGCTCCGCTGTATTATGTAGGCTGTGAGGAAAAATATTCTCCCATGATGATCTTTGTGTCTGAAACAGACTTGGGCAACCGATATGAGCAGACGTTACTGCTGGTATCAACGCTGAAGCAGTTCAAGATGCCGGAAAAAGATATTATTTTCAAAGTCATGCATGGCAGACACTGCGAACACACCTTTGCCAAAGACGAAAAAGGTGAAAGCATTATGGCTAAATTCATTGGAGACTTCATTCAGCGTGAGGATTCCTGATAAGGTATAAAAAAGGGATGCAAAACACTTTGTTTTGCATCCCTTTTAAAATTATTACTTGCCCGGCTGGACGGTGATAAAGCCCTTATAGGTCACTCCCGGCTGAAGAGCAACAGCTTCGTCGTTGACGTATACCTTACCGTTGATAACAGAGGTATCGTCCACGGTCAGGGCACTGAGGTAACATGTCCTGGTCACGTTCCATTCGGAGCCGTTTTTCATTTCCAGAATCATGCCTGCCTGATAAACAG
Source organism: Oscillospiraceae bacterium (assembly GCA_045603325.1). Classification (GTDB taxonomy): domain Bacteria; phylum Bacillota; class Clostridia; order Oscillospirales; family Oscillospiraceae; genus SIG469. Next base: position 3,503 of record JAZULX010000198.1, read on the forward strand.
GCTTGGGTTCGCTGCGCAGAACGCTGATGCAGTACCACTTGCTGGTGGGTACAATGCCGTCGAAACGTTTGCCGGAATGCCGGTCATAGTGGAAGCCTTCGCCGGTGGAAATAACGCCGGAATATTTGACATTGTCCAGTCTCAGGCGCAGGTTTCTGGCGTTGGAGCTGTGATATTCCTTACCGCCGGGGCCACCCATCATCATACCCATGGGGCCGCCGGGTCCTTCCTTGGGTTTTGCCAGCTCTTCCAGTTCCTCCTCGGTGATGAGGCCGCTGTAACCGCAGCTGTTGTAGGTGTCGCCGCAGACGGTCATGTTGGAGTAGTTGGCCTGGCAGTCGCGGCCTTCTTCAAAGTCGGAAACGTTGCGTTTGCCGGACAGGATAAGCTGCTTTGCGATGGCTTTTTCTTCCTCGGTGGGAGAGGGCGGATCGATCAGGGGCTTGCCCATCAGGTCGTCCTCGTCCATCATCTGGAGGATGGTACCTTCTTCGGCAATCAGGGTGGAATCGTCAACATCTATCTTGCAGCAGCCGTTGGATTTGACTGCGAAGCAGTGGCAGCCGCAGTGGAACACGGTGCCTTCCTTGATGGTGATGTGGTTGAGAGTGCCGTTCTGGATCATAACGCCGGTTTTGTCAACGTAAACAACGGTGTTCTTTTCTTCCACGGGCAGACCTTCTGCGCCGTATTCGCCGGTGAGATTTTCGACCTTGGAAGCGCCGTAGCTGACGGACGCGGTTTCCATTTTGCACACTGCGCCGTAGTCGGCAGCGGTAACGGTGGAGCCGAAATAGCTGACCAGAGTGTCGCCGATGGAGTAGTTGCCGTAACCACCGGGATGACGCTGGGAGTCGGTGGGTTCGGGGCCGATCTCACGGGTCAGGGGGCCATAGATTTCGCTGAAAGGTATCTTTTCCAGAGAAGCTCTGGCGGCAGCTTCGGAAGAGGTGTCGACCTTTTCATTCAGGCCGCCGGTGATGCCGATGTAGGTGTTGATGACGCCGATATGTACGCCCTTGTTGTTGTCGGTGGACAGAACGCCCCATTTTTCTGCGGTGACACGGCTGTTGAAATAGGTGGTTATGCCCTTATCCAGCAGGTTTGTGGCTCGGCAGTTGCCCTCGAAACCACCCTGATTGGGAGCGGTACGCATTTTGTTGTCGTTTCTGTTTTTTTCAAAGAACCCGTCCCTGGTTTCCAGACTGGAATCCTTGACCAGAACCTTGGCCTTGCCGCCGATGACAAGAGAAGAACGGACAGTGCCGTGGTTGGAGATGTCTGCATTGGTGATGGTGCATTCGGTGTCCTCGCCGGTGAGCAGAACACCTGCGCCCATGCCCTGGAAGTCGTCACGACCGTTGCCTTCAAATCTGATTTTCAGGTTGTCGATGTCATACTTGCCGCCGTTGATAATTATGCCGTTGAAATCGTTGGCGCCGTAGGCATTGGTGGGAGCGTCGTCGGAAGTGATATAAATGCCGTTTTCATCGGCGTGATAAGCGGAATCGATGGAGCGTGCGGCCACCTTTTCGCCGTTTTCGATGTACAGAGCAGCGCGGTAAGGCTCGTTGAAGTCGTTCCACCAGACGGGAGCGATATCAGGCTCGCCCATGGACATACCGCCGGGGCCGGCGTTGCGGTCGGTGATGTAGCGGAACAGATCATAGCGGTCGGTAACGGTGAGCACAACGTCGCCCTCGTAGCGGTAGCCGCCCACCAGAGGCATGAACACGCCGTTCTGAGTCAGGGTCTCCAACTGGCCGTCGGGAGCGATGGCCACGGAGTTTTTGGGCAGCTCCAGTTCGGTGAGGGATGTGGTGGCTTCAACGAAATAAACGTAAGGCAGTCTGCCAAGACCCTTGGAAGCTTTCAGGGCAGCCAGCATCAGTTCGCCGGCGGTGTTGCGGGTGATAAGCTCGTCGGAAACCTCAAAGTCAAAGTCCACGCCGCCAAGCTCAGCCAGCAGCAGTTCCTTTGCAGCCTTGGAGCTGATGCCGCCTTCGGAACGTTCAATTTTGAAAACCTCGGCAAAGGGAGTGCCGCAGGCCTTTTCCACCATACGCTTGAAAGCGCTTTCGGCCACAAGACGGTCGCCGCCGTAAACGTAGCCGCCATCCTCAGGTACGCCGCGGAAAATGTCCAGACTTACCATGATGGCAGCAGCACCGGGGTCGGGGATGCTGTCAAAATCCGGATAGTCTTTTGCGGCAGCAACACCCTTGGGAGTGTCCTCACCGCCGTCTCTTCGGCGATAGAGTTTATCCACTGCATCGTCAAATTCAAATACGATTTTCTTTTCTTCCATTCTTTTCTTTTCCTTTCGTTGTTTATAGGTTGCAGGGGGCAGGGACCAGGGGTCAGTTAACTGTTAACTGCATCTGCCTTTTCTTCCAGCCAGAGTTCGGCCTGACGGATGCCTTCATCGGTCATGTCAAAAACACGGGTCTCAGCAATTTCACTGAGTTCATAGCACAAATTTGAAAACCAGATTTCCACCTGAACACCCGGAGCTTTGTCCTCTTCCTTTACGGGGGTGCAGCGAAACCGCAGCTTACCCCGGCTTCCGGTCCAGGTGCCACCGTTTTCGTAATGCTTTACATCCTGGATATATACCATTTCGTGAGTGTAATACATAGGACTTTTCCTTTCGAAAGGAGTGTATATCAACAATTATACACCACCTTTGTGTCAATAACAATTGCCAACTCAGAGATTTTGTTTTTCTTCAGGTGTTGCATTTTTGCAACTTATTTGATATTCTATATGCGTATGGTTTAGAAGTCTAACCATACACGAGCTAAAATCAAGGAAGTGAGCGTTTGAAAAAACAAGGAGTAATCATCGACTATACGCAGGGCAACATCACGACCCAGCTGCTGACTTTTGCTGTGCCGTTCATGCTGTCTGCCCTGCTGCAGAACCTCTATGCCATGGTGGATACCGTGGTGGTGGGTCAGTTTGTAGGTGCCACGGGACTTTCAGGCGTGTCTATCGGCAGCCAGGTATCTACCTTTATAACGAACTTCATTCTCGGCTTTGCCTCCGGTGGTCAGGTGCTTATATCCCAATATGTGGGCATGAAGGACCGTGACGGTCTGCGCTCCACTCTGGGCACTATGTTTACTATCACCGGTGTGTTTGCCATTATCATGACCGTTATTTGCATCGTGTTCCACAAAACAATTCTTGGCCTGATGCACACTCCTGCCGAAGCCTTTGAGCAGGCAAGGTCATACCTTATAATCTGCGCCTGCGGACTTATTTTCATCTGCGGCTACAACGCCGTCTGTGCAGTTCTCCGCGGTTCCGGCGACTCCAAGCGTCCGTTCATTATTGTTGCCGCCACCGCCGTTACAAACCTGGTGCTTGACCTGCTGTTTGTGGCTGTGCTCAGGATGGAAGCCGCCGGTGCTGCTCTGGCAACCGTTATTTCCCAGGCAGTCAGCGCCGTTATCGCAGCCATGATTCTTTACAAAAACCGGGAAGAATATGATTTCGATTTCAGCTTCAAGAGCCTGAAAATCAATGCAAATGCTTTCAAACTGCTGATGAAGCAGGGAATTCCGCTGGCCCTCAAATCCAGCGCCATATCCCTGTCAGGTCTGTTTGTCAATTCCTTTATCAACAGCTACGGTCTTGTGGCTTCCGCAGCCATTGCCGTCGGTCAGAAGCTCCAGCATCTGCCGTCCATTGTCACCATGGGCCTGTTCAATGCAGGCGGCGCAATGGTGGGTCAGAACATCGGCGCCGGCAAGACCGACCGCATCAGCAAGATAGTCAAGAACATTTTCATCATCTGCCTTTGCACATTCACCGTGTTCGGCATCCTGTTCATGTGCTTCCCCTACTTCTTCTTCGGCCTGTTTACCACCGACCCCGAGGTTCTGGCATGGGCACCTCAGTTTATGAAGGTCATGCTGGTGGGCTTTGTGGCAGATACCTTTATGTGCCCCTTCTACACTGTTATCATCGGTATCGGCTTTGCTTCCCTGAACCTTGTTATCTCTCTGTTTGACGGTATCGTCCTCAGGGTCGGTCTTGGTCTGCTGCTGGGGCTTGTGTGCGATATGGGCCTTATCGGTTTCTACCTCGGTTCCGCACTGGCAGCTTTCGGCACATCCATACCTTCCGTTATTTACTACTTCTCCGGCCACTGGAAAACTTATTCTGCAGTAAAGAAAAAATAAGAAAGAGGAGCGGTTATATGAGCGATAAGAGTGCGCTTTTTGCCCAGATAGAAGCGCTGGCAGGACGGCTGAAAACCAAATACGACGAAAAGACCGAAGCCAGACTGAAAAAGCTCCTGAGCAGCATAAACGAAGAAAACATCGATTTCCGCGAAGTGGTGGAACACCTGATCGACGGCATTTATGTGACCGACAGCAAGGGCATCACCAGATATGTGAACCCTGCATACAGCCAGCACACGGGAATCAATCCGGAAGATATCATCGGCCGCAGCGTGGACGACATTTCTCAGGAGGGCGTGTATTTCAAGCACGCCGTGTCCACCGATGTTATCAAATGGCGCAGAAATGTCAACGGAGCAGGCCTTATCCGTAACGTTAACGGTCAGAACATCCACGGTTATGTCACGGGTGTACCCCTGTTTGACGACAAGGGCAGGGTCAAAAACGTGGTTGTCAGCGTTTTTGATGCCGAAAAGCTGAGACGCCGCTGGAGTGAATTCCGCCAGAGCCTGTCTGACGACCCTATCCGCATCGTTGAAAACTTCGGCGAGGACATGGACTCCAGCATAATCGGCACCGATGCCGCTATCAGCGAGATCCGCCGTACCATCGAGCATGCTGCGCCCACAAACGTCACGGTGCTTATCACCGGCGAATCCGGTGTTGGCAAGGAGACCATTGCCGACCGAATTTACAACATGAGCGAGCGTACCGGCAAGCCCTATGTCAAGGTAAACTGCACCGCAATACCCTCATCGCTGCTGGAAAGCGAGCTTTTCGGCTATGAAAAAGGAGCCTTCACCGGCGCCAGCACCACCGGCAAGGTGGGCCTGTTTGAACTGGCAAACCACGGTACGCTGTTGCTGGACGAAATCGGCGACCTGCCCATCGAACTGCAGACAAAGCTGCTCAGAGTGCTGCAGAACAAGGAACTTACCCGCCTTGGCGGCACCAAAACCATCCCTCTGGATGTGCGCATAATCGCCGCCACCAATGCCGACCTGAAAAAGAAGATCCAGGAAGGCACTTTCCGCGAAGATCTGTATTACCGGCTCAGCGTTATCCCCATTCATGTTCCGCCTCTGCGTGAACGACGGGGCGATATCGCACCTCTTGTCAGGTATTATTTCAATGAATATATCATCAAGCACGACCGGGACATGGTGCTGACATCTGAGGATCTGGTAATGCTGGAATCCTACGACTGGCCGGGCAACGTCCGAGAGCTTCAGAACGTGCTGGAGTATCTGGTCATCGTGTCCGACGGTGACCGCATAGATTCCGACCGTCTGGCAGAAACCCTGGGTATCTCATCCGACAGGAAACTGCCTCAGCCGGGACTGAACGATGCGGTGGCAGCCTTTGAAAAAAATCTGATCGAAAACGCGATCCGGGAAACCGGCGGCGTAAGACGTGCGGCCGCTGTGCTGAAAATCGACCCGTCCACGGTTTCCAGAAAAGCAAAAAAATACGGTATCGCCCTGCCGGACGAGAAATAAAATGAAAAATGAAGAATGAAAAATATAATTTTGGCAAGATACCGTCTTGAAAATTCACTGACCTTGTGTTACACTTGCTTTATTGGATGACACGACAAATATTTACTTGGAGGGTTCCTTTATGAACGTAATCGTTGCTCCTGAAGGTAAATTTGCCGGAATCTGCAAGATCATCGACTTGGTTCTTGTTGTCATTATGGTAGCAGTATTTGCCTTCTCGCTGTTTACTTACTTCGACTTCACCGAAGGCGAAGTGATTAATCCCGAAGGCACTGAATTCGTCATTGAAACCACCGACTCCTTCTCTCTGCTTGGCTACTGCGGCTTCCCCGAAGACCATGAAGTAGTCAACGACTATTACAAGGAAGTCTATGGCGAAAAGACGATTTCCGTCAAGCAGGTTGGCCCCATCCTGGCTCTCGACATTTTTGCCATCATTGCAGTCCTGTTCATGTTCCTGAAAAAGGGCATCGGCCGTGACATTCTCGTTGTCGGCTGGGGACTCCTTGGCACTCTGTCTTTCACTATGAACCACTTTATGCTGATGGGCAACACCTGGGTAAGACCGGCATCTACCGCTGCATGTATTGCCGCTCTTGTCCTTGCTCTTGTCGGTTCAGTACTGTATGGTATTGACACCAAGGCTAAATATGCTTACTTGCGTTCCATGAGCGCTGCTTACAAATAAGCAGAACAAGTACATATTAGTTGTGTAAAGAAAAAACCTGCGAGACTTCTCAACTCGCAGGTTTTTTCTTTTTTGTGACAAAAGACGCAGAACGTTACGTTAATATTTGGCTCTCCCTGTGGGAGGGCTGTCAGCG
>JAZULX010000199.1:0-2263 GCA_045603325.1 Oscillospiraceae bacterium
CGCCGAAGAGATGACACCTGCTTTGCTGCAAAAGGTGGAACGCTCTGCCGGACGGGCAGCAAGTCTTGTTTCCGTGGTGGTGGATTTCGCCATGGACGTGCTCAGCGATGCAAAAAAAGGCAGCCGTCACGTTTCCGGCCAGACAAAGCTGCTCACCCATCCCGAATATCAGGATATTGACAAGGCTCAGCAGATAATGGCCACCCTTTCCGAAAGCGATATGCTGGCAAGGCTGCCCATGCCCGACGAAAACGAGCCGGTGAAAATCCTTATCGGCCCCGAAAACGTGGCTGACGAGCTGAAAGATACTTCCGTTATCATGGCCCGTTACGATATCGGCGACGGTATGCAGGGCATGATCGGCGTGGTTGGCCCCACCAGAATGGACTATGCCAAGGTGGCCGCCAGACTGAGCTATTTTGCCGACGGACTGAACAAGCTGTTCGGCAGCGGCTATGAACTGCCGGAACATACGGAAGACAACTAAAAATTAATAATTAATAATTAATATGTCTGTACAGCGAGTGCTTCATTTTTATCGCACCATGTGCCGGTCGGGAACAGAAACAGGGCGTTGACCGGGCTTATATCAAAATTATTAATTATTCATTATTAAATATTAATTATTAATTGCCGCCATAAGGCGGCTCGAGGAGACTATAATGGCAAAGAAGAAAGACAAAGTTGAGGCAGAAAACCCCGAGGTGATGGAAACTCCTCAGGCTGCCGAGGCAGAAGTGCCTGTGCTGACCAACGAGGAGATCAAGAAACTCATCGAAGACGGCAAAGCCATGGCTGAGGCATACGCCGCAGAACACGACAACTACCTGAGACTGGCTGCCGAGTACGACAATTTCCGCAAACGCACCCAAAAGGAAAAGGACGCCATCTACCAGACCGCCCAGAGCGAGACTGTGGCAAAGTTCCTGCCGGTTTACGACAATATCCAGCGTGCCGTGGCTCAGACCACCACCGACACAGCTTACGCAAAAGGCGTTGAGATGACTGCCGCCGGACTGGGTGAAGTCCTTGAAAAGCTGGGCGTTGCGGTGTTCGGCGAAGTGGGCGACGTGTTCGACCCAGAAAAGCACAGCGCTGTGATGCATATTGAAGACGAATCCCTGGGCGAAAACGTCATTGCAGAGGTTTTCCAGAAGGGTTTTGAACAAAAAGGCAAAGTAATCAGATTCGCAATGGTTAAAGTAGCAAACTAAACCCGCTGTCGCGTGTTTAGAGGGTTTAGTAATTAGGGAATAGGGATTAGTGTGTTGGTCAGCGTTGCCGACGGATCCCAGTTTCCTTTTACTTCCCTGATTGTCATATAAACAACTGGTTTATATGTTTTGTTTTGGAATGCGAAGCTTTCCAAAACTCATTTCCCTAACCCCTAAATGCTAAATACTAATCCCTATAATATAAACTTGGAGGAAAAAAACATGTCTAAAATTATCGGTATAGATCTCGGAACCACCAACTCCTGCGTCGCTGTTATGGAAGGCGGCGAGGCTGTCGTTATCCCCAACGCTGAAGGCAACCGCACCACTCCCTCTGTTGTAGCCTTCTCCAAGACCGGCGAACGCATGGTTGGCCAGGTTGCAAAGCGCCAGGCTGTTACCAACCACGACCGCACCATCAGCTCCATCAAGCGTGAGATGGGCACCAACTACAAAGTCGGTATCGACGAAAAGAAATACACTCCTCAGGAGATTTCCGCCATGGTGCTCCAGAAGCTGAAGGCTGACGCCGAAGCTTATCTGGGTCAGACTGTCACCGAGGCTGTTATCACCGTTCCCGCTTACTTCTCCGACTCCCAGCGTCAGGCTACCAAAGACGCAGGCAAGATCGCCGGTCTGGACGTTAAGCGCATCATCAATGAGCCCACCGCAGCTGCTCTGGCTTACGGACTGGACAAGGAAACCGACCAGAAGATCATGGTTTATGACCTGGGGGGCGGCACCTTCGACGTTTCCATTCTGGATATCGGCGACGGCGTTATCGAAGTTCTGGCCACCAACGGCGACACCCGTCTCGGCGGCGATGACTTTGACCAGTGCATCATCGACTGGATGGTTGCTGAATTCAAAAAGACCGACGGTATCGACCTTTCTGCCGACAAGGCTGCCATGCAGCGTCTGAAAGAAGCTGCCGAAAAAGCCAAGATCGAGCTGTCCGGCGTAACTTCTTCCAACATCAACCTGCCCTATATCACTGCCGACGCTTCCGGCCCCCGTCACCTCGACCTGACCCTGACCCGTGCAAAGTT
>JAZULX010000200.1:0-2469 GCA_045603325.1 Oscillospiraceae bacterium
GGGAATTTTTTTACATTTTAAAAGAAGCTCTGGATCTGAGCGATCAGAACGATCAGCAGGCCAACGGGAGCAACGAACTTGAAGCAGATTTCAAAGAACTTTGCAGCCTTGTAGGTGTGGCCGCCGGCTTCGACTTCTTCCTTGACCAGCTTGGTGCCCCATACCCAGCCAATGAGGATGGACATGATCATAGCACCGAGAGGCATGAAGATACCTTCGGACAGGCAGTCATACAGGTCGAGCCAGCAGTCGATAGCAACGGGTACCAGACCGGCGCCCAGGTCTTCGACGGTGAAGCCGAGGAGTTCATAGGGAGCAGGAACAGCAGCGCCGCCGCTGCCAAGAGCGTCGAGAGCTACGGGGATACCAAAGATGAAAATGAGGCCGGCAATGATAAGGGAGTTCTTGACACGGGCAGGTTCCTTACCCTTTTCAATGTTTCTGTCGTTAAGAACAGCAACAGTGCCTTCCAGCAGGGAGATAGAGGAAGTAACAGCAGCGATAAGTACCAGGAAGTAGAACAGGAAGCCCATCAGATTGCCGATGAAACCGCCCATGTTGGCGAAAACAGTCTGCATGGAAGCAAACAGCAGGCCGGGGCCGGCGCCAAAGTCAACACCAAATGCTGCGCAGGCGGGCATAACAGCACAGGCAGCCATCAGAGCAATAAGGGTATCGAAGAAGGGGATGATAACGGCATTCTTCTGGAGGTTTTCTTTCTTGTCAAGATAAGAACCATAGGTAGCCATAACACCCATGCCAAGAGACAGGGAGAAGAACATCTGACCTGCAGCGGTCTTGAGAACGCCAAAGAAGTCGTTCTTCAGGGGTTCAAAGTTGGGCTTGAAGACGAACTTGTAGCCTTCCACAGCACCGGGCTGGCAGGCGATGTAGATAATGATGATGAGCAGCAGACCTGCCAGAGCAGGCATTGCAACGGTGGCAAACTTTTCGATACCGCCCTTGACACCACCCATAACGATAACCAGGGTGATGATGGAGAACAGTGCGTAGAACAGAAGCATGCTGCCGGAATCATACAGCAGCCAGCCAAAGAAGCCGGTGCCCTGACCTGCCCAGCCGTCGCCGCCGAACATGGCGATCAGATAGCCGATGGCATAACGGAGAACCATGCCGCCAAGAACGCTGTAGAAAGACAGAATAAGGAAACCGCAAAGGGTACCAAAATAGCCTACGAACACGAACTTTTTGGACAGCTGACGGTAAGCACCGACAGTGCTCTGACCGGTCTTACGACCCATGGCCAGCTCGCCGAGCATAACAGAAACGCCGACGAAAACTGCAAGCAGCAGATAGACCAGCAGGAAGGCGAAACCGCCGTTGCTGCCCATCTTATAGGGGAAGCCCCAAATGTTGCCCAGACCGACGGCAGAACCGACAGCGGCCATCAGGAAACCAAAGTTGGAGCCCCAGGATCCTCTCTTATTTTCCATTGATTTTTCAACTCCTTCTCAAATTCGAATATGGAAAAATAATGGTTAAATTATAATGATTTTGAGCTGAAAAATCAATAAATAATTCAGAAAAATTCATATATGCTTTGTTAAATAAGAAACATAACCAATAAGTGTGCACTATTTTTATGAATAATTCATAAATTTTTTAACTTGCTCTTTTTTGTCAGCCGCTGTCGAACCAGATCGCTATTACAGCACGGTTACCGCATAGTTGTAAACATCCACATAACCGGCATTTGCGTTGGCATTAATTTTAAGTGCTGCCGCTTCTTTGTCAAAGGGTACGGTGAAACCCAGCTCTATACAGGTTTTCCCATCCTTTGTTACTGTTGTTCGGGAGCTGATCTGTTCGAGTTCCGCCTCGTCACCGTTTTCGTCTATAAGCGTTGCTTCAACAACACCGTTTTCATCTTTAAGGCACTGGATGTACACTCTGGCTTCACTGTGTCCCATTTTGCCCAGGGGCGAAAGCTCCGTCTGAATCCAGCCGGACTGCGGTGCGGGGATGCAGGTAAATTTGATATACGGCACGCCCGCTTCGGCGCCGTAAATAGTGCCGTAATAATCGCCGCTGTAGGTTGCTGCGTATCCGGTAATGACTTCTCCTTTGTGGACATATGGGGGCGTAGAAAAAGTGTAGCTCATAACCTGTCGGGTTGTGGACATGTCACCAAACTGGACAGTTCTGGCATAATGATCTCCAATTTTGAGATTCTTCAGGTAACAGTCTCCGCTGGTGGACGTTGTGGCCTTGACATCTACTTCAACAGCAGTTATATATCCGCTGAACGGAGCAGTTATGCTGAAAGGGACGCCTGTACTCAGCGCAGTTGTCACATCACCCGGGCTTCCGTTTTCAATGGTGGTGTCTCCGTTTGCCGAAAACAGGTACCCGTGCAGTTCCTCGCAATGCAAAGAATCCGTCGATGTTTTAAAGGCCTCGGAATCAAAATCTCCAAAGAACATGGCGTTTTTCTCCGGAACTGCTATG
>JAZULX010000201.1:0-3654 GCA_045603325.1 Oscillospiraceae bacterium
GCACGGACCGCACCAGTCAGCATAGAAGTCCACAAGTATACTGCCGTTTTCTGTCTGTTGATTGAAGTTTTGATTGTTTAGCTCGATAATTGCCATAGGTTTAATCTCCATATTTCTGTCATTTCGATAGCCGCAAATGGCTGAGAAATCCCCATCCTGTATGAGGCAGGTTTTATGATTATTCTGTGCAGAAATATGAAAAAGAATCAGCTGTCATTTTGAAAGACAGCCGATTCTTTTAGAATAATACCGAATACAACTTTTTCGCCGCAGTTTCTGCCGTATCGTTATACACAACAATGTAAACTTCCATGTCATTGGACTGCAAAAATGCGCCAATGGTTTCAACCGCTACGGTCAAAGCCTGCTCCATGGGATATCCGTAAACTCCGGCGGATATCAGCGGAAATGCCACAGATTTGCATCCGTTTTCTTTAGCAAGTGCCAGGGAGGTGGTATAACAGGAAGCCAGTTTTTCCTTTTCGCCTCTGCTTCCTCCATGCCAGACCGGGCCGACTGCGTGGATAACATGTTTTGCAGGCAGCTTGTAGCCCTTGGTGATTTTTGCGCTGCCGGTTTCACATCCGCCCAGAGTGCGGCACTCTGCCAGAAGCTCTTTTCCTGCGGCACGATGGATGCATCCGTCAACACCACCACCGCCAAGGAGCGTGTGGTTTGCAGCATTGACAATGGCGTCAACATTGAGCTTTGTAATATCGTTTTTAATTATTTTCAGCATCATGGTAGCCTCCGTAACATTTTTGCGCTTTTAAAGTGCCTTGAGGTCAGTAACCATTGTACACCCTTGCCGCAAAGAATACAATCGGTTCATCTTGATATTTCCAATTCATAAGAATTGTTGTATAATATGGGTGAAAGAAAATTGGGAGGAACTGTTATGACTGAACTGGAACTTCTCCGACAGGAAATGGAAGAAATGAAAAAGAAAATGGCTGCCTTGGAAGCAGAAACCCAACGCATTGACGATTACCGGGGAATCTGCAACGCCATGATGGGCCATATGTATTCCTATTACAGCCACAGCGAACAAAAGGATCTGGAAACCTATTGGGTGCAGTCCCGGGACGACATAGCCTACGCTCACAACAGCCGCACCTATTTCGGTCAGGACGGCGTGCGGGAATACTATGTGGACGGCACCAACAAGTCAAAGGAGAATTATCGCCGTTTCGCAAAAAATGTATATAACATGGACTGGCCGGAAGGTACGGCTCCCGGTTATCGTGTCATGAATATTCTCGGCACTCCATATGTGGAGATAGCCAAGGACCGCAAAACCGCCCAGGGCATATGGATGGCCTTTTCATTCATGTCCAACATGAACAGCAAGGGCAGGGCGAATCCCAGCTATGTGCTTCAGCGATTCTCCGGAGATTTCCTTAATGAAAACGGGCAGTGGAAACTGTGGCACATCCGTGACTATACCGACGTGGGCATGGATATCGGCACTTTCATAACTGAACTTGAGGATATTCAGTGGGACGAAAACCATCGCCCCATCGAGCGCAAAGGTCCGCCTATCGGCAAGCAGGATCAGCCTGACGACCCCGATGATCTGCCGCCCATGCAGGTGGAGGACGGCAAAAAAATCCGCCGTCTGGACGTTCAGAGTGCCGATACCTACGAACCGTGGACAATAACCTACAACGAACCTGCCATCCCCACACCCTACGAAAAATGGGATCCGTCCAGATGCTATATCACCATAGCAGAGCAGCACAGGGACGAAAACAGCCGCTTTGAGGTGGATTGAAAAGCAAATGTTTCGGGCGAAAAAGCGAATGTACAAATCGACCTCACGGCTATATTATGAAGAAAAACGAAAGGAAAACTGAAATGGCACAGATAGGCAGAACAACTGTTGAAAGCCCCATGGTGGCCATGGGCGTAAAGCACCCCGGTCACGACAGCAAGCTGCAGCTTCAGAAGCAGATATTTGAAGAAATCATCGAAAAAGGTTTGATAGACGCATCACTGAAAGATCAGCTTTTCGCTCTGGTGGATGCTCCCGCACCTCAGGGAGGCCCTCCCGGACCTCAGCCTTCACCCTTTGAAATGGCCGGCAAACAGGGTCTTGTATCCGAAGAAGCCGTCAAGGAACTGAACAACAGATACTTCGAACTGTCCCACGGCAAGGGAGTGGTTTGCAGCGGCAGCGCCGAGCATGTTTACGACGGTGTGGAAGTCACCATCGACGGCGAAGAACTGTCCACCACCCAGAGCGGCTACAACGTCATCAAGGCTGTCAACGGTGCCCACGTCACCCTCAAAAACGTAACGCTCAAAAAGAGCGGCAGCTCCTCTCATCACGAATGCAGCTTCACCGGCTACAACGCAGGTATTCTTGCGGAAGGCGGTGTTGTGGATATTGAAGATTCTTACATCGTGTCCGATGCCACCAACGGCAACAACCTGTTTGCCCACGGCGAAGGCAGCGTTATAAATCTGAAAAACTGCAAACTTGACGCTTTTGGCGAAGCTTCAAACCGTACCACCTATTGCTCCTGGGGCGGTGAACTGAACATCGAAAACTGCGAACTGACCACCCGTGGTGTTACCAGCGCGGTCATCGTTACGGATACCGGCGGTGGCACCATCCGTGTCAAGGATTCTGCCCTGAAGCTCATGGGTCGTTTCAGCGGCTGCATCTATTCCACCGGCCAGGTATATATCGACCATTGCCGTGCCGTGGCCAACGAATGGGAAGTCTGCGTAATCGTCGGCAACAACGCCGTTTACGTCAAAGACTCCTATCTGTTCAGCTCCAAAAACCAGGGCGTAAAGGTCTTTACCAAGGAAGGCGACGGCGCTACCTTCGTTATGGAAGGCGGCCTGTTTGCCGTCTGCGAAGGCCCCGTTCTGTTCACCACCGGCAACCACGCCCACTTCACCCTGCGCAACGTTCAGGTGTCCAACCCCGACGGAATTGCCTTTATGGCCGACAAGCAGGAACGTGGCGGCGGTGGACCCGGTATGCCTCCCATGCCCGGCCAGAGTGCCATCAACGACATGTACGTTGACCTGTATGAACAGCAGATCAAGGGCGACACTATCTGCGACGATGTCCACACCGTGACCGTAAACCTCCACGAAGGCTCCGAATACACCGGCGCTGTCAACAACGGCAACACTGCTGCAGCCGCAAAACTGACGTTGGACGAGGATTCCATGTGGTACGCCACCGGCGAAAGCTGGCTGGACGTTCTTGTGGACGAAGACGAGACACTGTTCAATATCGTCAGCGAATACGATATCCATTACGACGCATCCAACCCCGAAAACGCATGGCTCAAGGGCGAAACCTATGAGCTTGCCGGCGGCGGTATGCTGATGCCGAAGTAAGAGTTTAGCTGTCATTTCGATAGCCGCAAAGCGGCTGAGAAATCCCCATCTTGTAACGCCGCCCGTTATAAGATGGGGATTTCTCCATTGCAAGGTCAGCAGAGCTGACCTCTCAATGTTCGAAATGACGCTTTTTGTTGCCGGGAAAAGCTCTGCGGTCATTGATCTCATTTGACACCATCTCGTAATAAAGCTATAATACCGGTATAAATTATAACTCAGGAGACACCATGCCCAATATTATAGAAATTACCGATTTTGCAGCTCCCGAACTGGACGCCTACGCCCGAC
>JAZULX010000202.1:0-4218 GCA_045603325.1 Oscillospiraceae bacterium
TTGTTATTGCTGATTTCTGATGTCGTTTGCAAGCTTTGCGAGAGTTGCATCGGCGTTGCCTTTCAACTCACATTCCCAGATTACGATTACGTGCCACCCAAGTGCTTGCAGTTCTTCAATTTTCCGCTGATCGCGTGTGCGATTGCCGTTGATTTTCTCTCTCCAGAATTCCTCGTTGGTCTGCGGGTATTTGAAATACCTGCAGCCTTCATGCCCATGCCAGAAGCAACCGTTGACAAAAATAACAGTTTTATACCGTGACAGAACAAAGTCGGGAGTTCCGGGAAGATACTTCACGTTCCTTCTGTATCCCCTGAAACCGTTTCTGTAAAGATAATGTGCAATGTGTTCCTCGGGTTCGGTGTGTTTGGCCTTTATCTGCTGCATGTTATGTCTGCGCTGTTCAGGGGTGTGAACATCAGTCCGGCGTCTTCCGGGAGCCGGATAAAAGGTATCCTTGATCTGCAGCATCTGCCGGAAGACTTCCACAAGAACGTTGTCGGCGATGCTGTTGCCTGCCATTCTGATCACCCTGTCACGGGCAAACACATAGCTTCTTTCCTTCAGTAAAACGTTGTTGTTGATGAGGCTTTCATAATCGGCTTCATCAAAGCCCATAAGCATTATGCACTCGCGTGGAGTGAGATACCTGTAATTCCCCAGTCCGTCGTGGGGAGTCATATACAGATTTCCGGAATTCGGGTCACGATCCTGCTTTGTGGTCAGTGTTGCAACATGAGCAGCAACGATCTCTCCGGTTTCGTCAACAATTTTGGGATTACCTTCCCAGATTTTCCGACGGCTCGGGGTATCGCAAGGCTGGCAGGCGACTGCTTCACGATAGTAGGTTTCGTTCTGATAATCCAGACGCAGATAGTCTGCCAGATTCGCCACAGGCAGATTCAGTGTGGACCGGTATGCCGGATCCTCAAGATTGTGTGTTTCGAAGAAGTCCCGGAGGTATTCTTCTTTTGCCGGCTCGTTGCCTGTATAAATGCTCAGCATAAACAGACGATATCTGTTCTGGGGCAAACCAAAGTCGAGGGCGTTCAGACAGTAGATCTTGTTGAAATATCCAAGCTCATTGAGTATAGTCTGCCATTCATCAAAATTTGCTTTGTGCCTGCGGGTAAGCAAAGCCGTCACGTTCTCAAGAAGAAGAAACCGAGGAAGTTTTTTCTTGTCATTCTTCATTTCCCACAGGATGCGTTCAACTTCCCAAAGCATACCGGAACGTGTACCAGCGTTCCGGTCAATGCCGTTCTGATAGCCATGAAACGCACCCACGAATGACAGATCCTGGCACGGGAACGAATAGGTCATCAAATCAATGTCTTCGGGCATATCCGCACTGTGAACATCGGTTATGCTGACAAAATTGTTGGTGTTGCGGATGGCAGTCAGTATTGCTTTCAGGGCCTGTTCCGTCATACCCCGCAATGCGAACGGAGAAAGCGGTGCTTTGCCGTTTGTGCTGAGCGTGTAGGCTGAAAGAGCATTCAACACCTCTGCTTTACTCATTGCCTCGATTTCGGGACGTGGCTGCATTCTGTTGTGTATGCGTTCGTATGCCAATATGGAATGGAAATCCCATTCGCATGTATTCAGTACCTCAAAGTCCACACCCAGCCGTTCAAAAGCTTTGGCCTGGCTGCCAATTCCGCTGAACAGCTCCACGATTCTACTCACTCTGAAATAATCCCCTTGTCAATCAGTTTCTGTCGTATTCCAAGAATCACTCTTGCCTGAGCTGCTGTGGGCAGACGGCCTGATATATCTATCAAAGATGCCAATTCGAGGAAACTGCGATCACGGTAGTTCAGTTCCGGGGCGGCAATTTTGCTGTCAAGAAGATCCTGCCAGTATTTGCTGCCAAGTTCCACCACCATGATCTCATCGCTGACCTTTTTGATCTCCTGCTGTTCCTTGACAGCTCTCCGCTCTTCGTCGGCGTTTTCACCTTCGTCAATCAGCGTGGCTGCAAAAGCAGTCAGCAGTTCGCAGGGTACCTTCTTGAAAGCTTCCCATGTGTCTGCTTTTTTACAATATTCGGTAACGATCATGCCGTGGCTGTCACAGATGAAGGAATTCGCTAACTGTGCAATCAGATCGGCTTGGTCAATGAATGCGGGATCGAGTCCCTGTCTCTGCCAAAGGGCTTGCCAGTTTATGGATTTTCCTTTCGGGATCAGGCTCATCAGCTTGGCGATGGTATATGGGACGATGTTCAGCTTGTAACCGCCCGCCTGATACCAAGGAGCTTTCTTAACAAGGTTGTCGACACCGTCGAAAATGATTATAGCACAAACACAACGCTTGAAAAAGAAGTCATTGATCATGGAAGGCTTACGCTGGAATTCCGCAGTAATCCAGTTGGCAAAAAGCACCATATTTTTGTTGGCACCTTTGGAGACCTCATCAGGATGCATATTCAGTGCATTCAGACATTTGGCCAGCTTTTCTTTTGTTATAACCTGTTTCTTTGGAAACTTATCCTGAAAACGGTCGCGCTCTGCTTTTGTCATACCGACCATTTCCTGTGAATACTTACCGCGGGAACGCTCATAATACCAACCGGTAGGGAAGGGCATTCCGTTTGCGGGCGGTGCAAGATGCTTGCGGGAAAGCTGCTCGAGTCTGATGTGGAACGGATTGTTGGAGAAGAAGTCAGCTGCTGTTACCTTGTTCTGACTGTTCGCAAATCTCGAGATGTTCTGCACCATCAGATCATAATACGGTGTTCCGTCTTTGTCCTTGGATTCGCGGTCGCTGATAACAGTCAGTTTCATGGGAACGAAGATGCCGGCAAGCTCTGTGTTCTCTTTTTTCAGTACAGCTGCAGCCAGTGAGGCGGTGGTCTGGCCGCCGTTGATGATCTGCATGTCTTCGATGCCTGTAATATACAGGCTGCCATTCCTTATTTCTGTTGTGACATCCGAAGCCGTGGTGGCAATACCGTTGTTATAGGTAAAGAACTTCGTAGGGTCTGTATTGATGGTTTTCCGGATGCCGGCATTAACGCTTTTGGAGCCGGAAGCACCAAGGAAAGCACGGACGTTACCTTCCAGCAGGCGGCTGCCATATTCGATATACAGCTGGGCAAGGAGTTTACCGGGCATGATGGCGATAAAGGCTTCATAACCAAGGTTTTCACCGATCTCACCACGTATGCATGGTATGCCCCCGGATTGAAAATCCTTCTCAAAGTCAATCCTGATTGGTTCTGAAGAATTGGCACACTTGGCTTCATAGAAACGTTCGATACTCCATATATGCAACTCAACAGGCAGCTCGTTGAAAGTACCTTCTTTGAGCCGTGTGACACGTGTACTCAAAGATTTGTTTGTGATAATGAAGTACTTGATTTTGAGAATGGGAGAGGTTTTGTCCTGGAACCGGCTTTTCAGCATCCCTGCCAATGTAAGGATCTCATCCGAATCATCACAATACAGATTCAGCTGACCGTTACAGGCTTCATCAAGAAAACTGCTCAGACGGTTTGAAAGAGTCTTGATCTGGGTCTGAATCAGGTTTTCCGGCGTGGTGGTATCCTGGAAATCGCCAATGATCAGACACAGACTGCTGTCTGCATTATCAAAGGCATAACCGTCGATCTGCATCATACGGTTGCCACGACCCCGCTTGCCGAAATAGAGCTGTGTGGGTTCGGGCAATTCTCCGTTGTCATCAAGAAACATCAGGGCACGGTTGATGAACTCATCAGCAACATCTGTGGCACCGATGGAAGCATCTGCCCGAAGCTCTTCAAGCAATTCCTGCCGATACTCTTCCAGAGAAATCATTGCGCTTCCTCCTTGATATGGAACGGTTCAAGATCGCGGATCAGCAGATCGTAGATACAGTTGGCAACAGAGCTTGGAACCTGGCTCCGGGTAAGTCTCGGGAAACTGCTTGTCACCCTGTAGCGCCTCGGGTTATCAGCCACATAAACAAAATCATCATAATAGTTGTTGTATTCATAACCCTGCAGGGCAATCTTCCGCATAAAGAGTTCTTTATCCTCTTCGTCGGAAATAAGGCTTCTGATCTCTACAACGAGCTTGTTGAGCGTGATTCCACGGAATTCTTCGCTCATTCTTTCAAGAGGAATGATTACCAGCTCGCCGTCACTGCTGCTGTCCAGCTGCTCCAGTGAAGATATCTTGACGGTGGTTTTTCCTCTGGAAACAGCCTTGATCTCATACCATGTCTTCTCAA
>JAZULX010000203.1:0-3395 GCA_045603325.1 Oscillospiraceae bacterium
CGGGACCACCGGGGCCACCGCCGCCTTCTCCGAGCTGGAGACCAAAGCCTGCAAACCAGCCGCTTCCGCCGGGTTTCTTTGCTTTTTCAAGCACAACTACCTTGCCGCCGGTAAGCTGAGCTGCACGTACTGCAGCAATGCTGCCACCTGCACCGCAGCCGATAACGACGATGTCTGCGTCTTTCTCAATGGGTTCGTGTTTTTCGACCACAGGTTCAATGCCGGTGTCGATGGCATCTACGTTGCATACGCTTACGCATACACCGCATTCAATACATTTTTCGGGGTCTATTTCGTATTTGGTGCCTTTGTAATGGATAGCCTCAACAGGACATTCAAGGGCACAGTAGTGACAGCCGAGACAGTAATTCCTAATTTTGTATGCCATATTCTTTCCCTTTCTTGTTTTCAATATTTCGTCATAGTATTTATTATACGAATTGTCCATCCCGATTTCAATACAAAAGCACAATTTGATAGCATTGATGTAAATAATTGCTGTCATTTTCAACTCCAGCTTGACAACAGAGGAATCCCCTTTTGCCTGCCGGCTTCGTTATACGATGGGGATTCCTCCATTACAGCGCAGCGTTCGGAATGACAGCGTGGTTACATTCCAAAATGGTCGCCGATATTCTCGGCGCAGTTTTCAACTGTTTTGATCACTTTATCTTTCATGGGCTTATGATAATGAGTGCGGGATTTTTTGCAGCATTTTTCAATACAGCAGCAAAGAGTTGCTCCTGCCACCATGCCAACAGCCATGCCCATAAAGAATTTATCGGAACGTCTGTCACAGCACATACGTTTCACCTCCTGTGGTATTGTTCAAATATAGTCTTTGCCGATTTTTTCTCTTTAAACACTATTTCAATAATGACCGTTATGTGATAAAATTGAATCAACAATACCGAAAGGGTGGAAAAAATGGCCAAGAATGAACCTATGATCATGCCAATGGACGCTTTACAGGATGCTATCCGTGCAAAAAAGACTCCTCTTGCACTTACTATTGCTCCGTCATTGAGCTATATACCGCCTTTCCTGCTGACCAAAAACCGCGAATCAACCGATAACGAAACTGCTGCTGTGGCAGGTGCGTACTATGATTTTTGCCTTGCCATTATGGAAAAAGCCGCAGATGTTGTTCCTGCTGTTATCTTCCGTCC
Organism: Oscillospiraceae bacterium; assembly: GCA_045603325.1. Lineage (GTDB taxonomy): Bacteria > Bacillota > Clostridia > Oscillospirales > Oscillospiraceae > SIG469. The sequence goes on from JAZULX010000203.1 coordinate 1,170, forward strand.
TTCCGCCTTTGAGGCCATCGGTTGGCGAGGAAACGAGGTTATGCATCGGCTTATGGTTAAAGCCCATGAGCTTGGTTATTATATTATCAGCGACGCTGTAAAAAGCGACGTCTCTGACCACACAGGATTTGTAAAGTCTGCATATCTTGGAAGCAGTGAACTTGAGACTTATCCCTGCCACAGCGTTACCCTTAACGGCTATGTAGGTTCTGATGGTATCAAGCCTTATATCGACTACTGCATCGTAAACAACAAAACCGTTTTCGTTGTGGTAAAAAGTGCCAACCCGTCCACCCGTGAGTTTCAGGAGCTGATAAGCGGAGACCGTTACACCTATACCGTTATTGGCGATCTGTGCCAGCGTCACGCCAAAAAGAGCGTTGGCAAATGGGGTTTCTCCGTAGTCGGCGCAGTGTTTGGCCCTGCCTATTCCAAGAACATGGCCGAAATACGCAAACGTTATCCCGATACTTTCTTTCTTATTCCGGAATTCGGAGGTCAGGGCGGCAAGATATTTGACGTTGCTGCCGCTTTCAACAAATACGGTCACGGCGCTCTTGTTGCCTGCCAGGCAGACCTTCCCGGTGCATGGCAGAAATACGGCAAGGATCAGCATGATTTTGCAGATATTGCCATGGATGAGATCAACCGTATGAAAGCCGACATCCGAAGCATGGTTCAGGTTTTGTAATTAGAGAGGATTTATGACTGAGATTTATTTGATTCGTCACGCAGAAGCCGAAGGCAACCTGTACAGAAGAATACAGGGGCATTTCGACTGCGGCGTGACCGGTAAAGGCTACAAACAGATAGAAGCGCTGAAAAAGCGTTTTGAAAACATTCACATAGACGCTGTATATTCCAGCGACCTTACCCGCACCATGGAGACTTCCAAAGCGATTTGGGAGCCAAAAGGCCTTACGCTGACCACCTCTCCGGATTTCCGCGAGATCCATCTCGGAAGCTGGGAAGATGTGCCCTTTGGTCAGTTGGAGCAGGACGACCCGGTGCAGCTGGATATATTCAACTCCCGTCCTTTGGAGTTTTGCTGCCAAGGCTCTGAGCGTTTCATGGAAGTGAGCGCAAGAATGGAGCGTAAACTGCGTGAAGTCTGCGCTGAAAATGAAGGCAGAACTATCGCCGTTTTTTCCCACGGATGTGCTATCAGGGCTTTGCTGTATGGTATTTTCGGCAACGGTGACGGCAATGTTGACTTCACCGGTCACAGCGACAATACAGCTGTTACTCACTTTTATTATGATAACGGCACTTTCCGACCGGACTATATGAACGACAACAGCCATCTGGACGAAACCACCAGCACTCTTATGGCTCAGAACTGGTGGCGTACCGGAAAAAGTGCAAACGATACAAACCTTTGGTACCAACCGCTTCCTCAGGAGGACAACCAGCTGTATGTGGAATTCCGAAAGGATGCATGGCAGCACATTTATGGCAATCTTAAAGGCTTTGACGGCAGCGATTTTCTTCTGGACGCAAGACGTACCACCGAGGATGAACCTGATGCTTTGGTACTTTGCCGTCTCGGCAGTTCCATTGTGGGGCTGCTGCAGCTCAATCCTGCGATTCAGGCAGATCAGGGTGTAGGATATATCCCCTTTCTCTACCTGAAAGAAAAATACCGAAGCATGGGGCTGGGCGTTCAGCTTATTGGCTATGCCGTGAGTTTCTACCGCAAACATGGGCGCAAATGTCTGCGGCTTCGGGTTGCTCCTTCCAATGCTCATGCAATACACTTTTACGAAAAATACGGATTCCGCCGGATAGCAAAAGACCACGATTTCATGGGCGGAACTTACATTATGGAGATGAAGATTTGACTGGAACAGAATTTCTGCCCGTAAACCGGGAAGACATGCTTGCAAGAGGCTGGCACTACTGCGACTTTCTTGTGATCGGCGGTGATGCCTACGTTGACCATCCCAGTTTCGGAACTGCGGTAATTTCCCGTGTGCTGGAGGCCGAGGGATACAAGGTTTGTGTATTATGTCAACCCGATTGGCACAGCACAGATGATTTTAAGCAGTTTGGAAAACCCAGATACGGTGCTTTTATCGGCGCAGGCAATCTTGATTCCATGGTTGCCCACTATACCGCCGCCAAAAAACGCCGCAGTGAGGACTTTTACAGTCCCGGGAAAAAAGCAGGTCTGCGTCCTGACAGGGCGACTATCGTATACGCCAACCGTATGCGTGAAGCATACCC
>JAZULX010000204.1:0-8440 GCA_045603325.1 Oscillospiraceae bacterium
AAGCCCAGAGAAGACGTGGCAAAGCAGTTTGAAAACGCCGCTCCCGTGGTGTTCAAGGTTGGCGACCTGACCAAGGTCAGCAACGTCAAGAGTGCCGTCTACGCAGGCCACAAGGCTGCAATGCTTATCTAAAACAAAAAGAAGTCCTTTCGGACAGCTTTTGTTTTAGATAGGGGTTAGGATTTAGAGTTTAGAGGTTAGGGAATGTGCCGCCAATGGCGGAAATTTGAATCTGTTCGCAAATCGTTGATTTGCGAACACCTTTCACTAGTCCCTAATCCCTAAATCCTAATCCCTAATTTCATACAGATATCGTCTTCCCTTTTTCCCGATTCTTTCGGCGATACCCAAATCGGTCAGCAGTTTTACCGCTTTCTGGGCACTGCTGTCGCTGATACTGCCAAACTTTGCCACATCTGCCGTTGTAAACTGCCTTGGCAGTTCGGGAAGCAGCAGGGTCAGGTCATCGGGGCAGGTTACATCAATTTCGTCGAAGATGTCCAGCGGTACCCGGGTGGCACGGGTGGCATTGCGTTTTTTTGTTTTGTCCCAGCCGTCAAGATATTTGTACTCTTCCAGTTCCAGCACCACCACTTTCAGCCGGAAATTTGGATGGGCGATCAGATCCCGTATCCAGTACAGTTCATAAAACACATCCGCCGGCTGCCATTTTTTAGGGCTTTTCCGCCTTGGCGTAACTTCACCGGTCTGAGTGTCTATCCACAGCACCCATTTTATCCCCGCCACAGGATACACCAGCGTCACCACACTCTGCTGAAGCATACGGCTGAGCTTCTTTTTCATCTTGCCGAAGTTCCGGGTCTGAATCTCTATGCAGCCAAGCTCGTTGGCAATATCCGCCACATAACCGCCCACTTCTATTTCGTGCAGTTCCGCTCTCGGTTCGCAATACAGCTTGAGCACAGCGTGCAGAGCGCTTTCGTTCAAAGTACCGATGCTGCTGCCTCCGGTTTTGGCTGTTTCCATAGCCCAAAAGAACCGTTCTCTGTCCACGCTGATGCTCCTTTCTTTTTCTGATTTTGCCAACATTATACCACTTCAAAATACAAAATCAATCCATTAAGTATTTGACACATGCACAGTATAATGATAAAATATATCGGTATGCCAAATTCTAAAGAGAAATGATTGATGAATCTTTGAACGTTAGCAGTTATATCGTTTACGATCTGGAGTGGAATCAGCCCCAGTCCAGAGAAAGCTCAGCCTACCGCAAGGTTGGCGACAGACTTACCAACGAGATTATCCAGATAGGCGCTGTTAAGCTAAGCCCCGATACCCTTGCTCCGCTGGATACATTCACCACGGTGGTCAAGCCCAGATATTACCGCAAGCTGATGGACCGGGTCAAAAAAATCACCCATCTTACCGAAAGTGAGCTGGAGGAAGGACCCGGCTTTGCAGAAGTCATGCGGGAATTCCGCCGTTGGTGCGGTGACGATGCAGTATTTCTGACCTGGGGACCGGACGACACCTCTGTGCTCCGTCAGAACCTGGACTTTTACGGTATGGAAATCCAGTGGATGACCCATTGGTACGACCTGCAGCTTATTTTCAACCGCCAGACGGGCAATTCGGGTCAGAAATCTCTGGCTTTTGCAGCCGAGCATTTCAACATCGACCAGTGCCTCCCCCTGCACAATGCCCTGAACGACGCTTACTACACCGCCCTCGTGTGTGAAGAGCTCGATCTCGAAACAGGTATTGCCACTTATCCCAACCTGGCAGAACATCGGTTCACCAGCAGCGCAGTAAGCCTCAAGAATCAGATGTACGATGGTTTTGAAACCAAACTGGAAGCCCTGCGCGACAGCCGAGTGCGATTCACTTCCTGTCCCGATTGCGGTGAAAAAATGCTGTCGAAGGCTTTCACCCACCAAACCACCAACAAATACATCACCCTTGCCGAGTGTGCCGAGCACGGAAAGTTCCTTGTTCAGGTTCGCTTTTCCCGGGGCAAGACACTTAAAGCGTGGAAAACAGTCTACCGCGCCAACGAAGACGCCGAGAAGATGTATTTGGCAAGACTGAATGAGAAAAAAGTCAAGAAAGAACAAAACGCTGCAAAATAAGCAGCGGTTTTTGCTTTTACTTTCCAAATGTTATTTCGTCATTATCAAGCTGGACGATCCAACCCTGACCCAACTTCCAATTTTTATCTTTTTTCAGTTCCTCATTTATTATATCTGTTATGCTCATTTGCGTTTTGTCAGTCCATTCTGACTTTTCTTCTCGTTTAGCCGAGTTTTCTTCTTTCATATTATCACCCGGGATATTTTAGAACAATTTGTTCAAAATGTCAATAGAACGATTTGTTCTTACTTATACTTTTTTCGGTGATAGTAATGAACCGATATGAAAGAATACGAAATCTCCGCGAAGATGCGGATCTGACACAGTCGGCGATCGGAGCCGCAATAAATGTCCCTCAGCGGACCTATGCCTATTATGAAAGCGGACAGAGAATGATACCGCCGGCGGTACTCTGCTCTCTGGCAGATTTTTACGATGTAAGTATTGACTATCTGCTGGGCAGAACCGATAAAAAAGAGACAAACAGATAAAAACCGCTGCTTTTTGCAGCGGTTTTTGCTTTTGTCGGATATTAATACACGTCTTCAACCACCTGTTCAGGCTTTTCGTCCAGCTGCCAGGGGTTTTTGTAAAGAGAACGCATGTACTTCAGTGCGGAAGCATAGCAGTAACCGTCGCAGATGCGCTCATCCAGCACATAGGTATAGTCGAGATATCTCTTGGTTACCACGCTTCCATCTTTGTCCACTTCATAGGCCTTGCGCTTTGCACCAAAGGACAGGAACACCGGCACATTGCCGAAATCGTAAAGGTGATGATATATGGGCGGGATACCCAGGGATCCCATAGAGGTTATAAACATGGATCCGTGGAACGGGCTGAGGTTTGTGAGTGCTTTGGGCAGCAGGCCGAAATAATCCAGCAAAGTCAGCAGCCAGACCACAAACTTCAAAAGCAGACCGGGGATATAGTTCAGGGCACCTGCCAGCTTGTCGAAAGCGCTGTCGCCTTTCTTTTTGCGGTAGCCCTCGATGGCATTCTGGATTTGAGTATATATCTCGTCGGCAGTGGCGTCCAGTTCAAAGATATATTTCATGCAGGTATCGGGAGATTCACGGTTCATGTCCTTTTTGATGACCATGTTCACAATGACCTTATCGCGGGCATATATGTGCTGGCCGTTTACAAAGCGGTTGATAAACGGAAGCTGAGAGCAGGCACGGACATAAGACGCAATAAGCACATGCATTATGCCGAAATTCTTCAGTCCCTGTTTACGTTTTTCACGGATATAGGCTTCCATGGGTTCAACGTCTACGCTGTCGCTGATATAGTTTGACGCACCGATGCGGTTTTTCATTATGTAGGGAATAATAAAAGTCATAGGTGAAAGAGAGCGCAGCTTGCGTCCGTCAGCACGGTCGCCGATTCTTTTTTTGTAAGGCATGATGCTCCTCCTGTTCACAGATTGTTTAAATTTTTTTAATTATATCATCACATAGCGTTTCTTGTCAAATTAAGATTTCTTTTGTCGAACAGGGAAAAATTAGAATCCCCGGCTGCCATGAACGCGGCCGGGGATTTGATTCAAATATTTGCTTTGGGAAGACTCCATTTGTAATGGGCTGCAAGAAATCTGAGGCCAACTATAGCTGCTGCACCCGCAGTCATGGCTGCGGTCTGACCTGTCAGGTTCCAAAGCAGTATGCACAGAATCGCTCCGATGATGGACGCACAGGCATAAAAATGCTTGACGAACACATAGGGTGTGTTGCCCGCCAGCACGTCACGGAGGATTCCTCCGCCCACGCCGGTTATAACGCCCACAAATATCAGCAGAAACACGCTGTAGGTATCGTCCTGCAGCATGGCAGTCCGTATGCCGACCACGGTAAAGATGCTCAGGCCAAGAGTGTCCATCAGGAACATGGATCTGTCATACATATGACTTTTCCGTTTCAAAAACCTCTGTGACCCAGGCAAGAACACCATCACCGCAGTAAGCAGCGCCACCACGGCATATACAGGGTTGACAAAAGTGGTTGGCGGAGTAATGCCAAGCACCACATCACGGATTGCACCGCCGCCAACAGCGGTGCACAGGCCAAGAATAGCCACTCCAAAGGTGTCCATTCCCTTTTTTATGCCTGTCATGGCTCCGGATGCCGCAAAGGAAACGGTTCCGATAAGCTCGAATATCAGAATCACTATTTCACCCATTGTTTTCTCCGAAACAGATTACTGTTTTGCCTTTCCCACCTGTTTCATGGACAGGGAAATGCGCTTTTTCTTTTCGTCCACTTCCAGTACCACGACCTTGACCACGTCACCTACAGCCACCACTTCCGAGGGATGCTTGATGTACTTGTTGCTGACCTGAGAAATATGAACAAGGCCGTCCTGATGGACACCGATATCAACAAACACGCCGAAATCGATAACGTTTCGCACAGTGCCGGAAAGTTCCATGCCGGGTTTCAGGTCTTTCATATCCATAACGTCTGTGCGCAGGATGGGCGCAGGCAGTTCGTCACGAGGGTCACGGCCGGGCTTCATCAGTTCCTTGACAATGTCGTTCAGGGTGGGAACGCCTACTCCGCAGAATTCGGCAGCTTTTTCTTCGCCAAACTGTTTCAATCTGGCAGGCAGCAGGGTCATCTTACCCACATCCTCAAGACCGTAACCGCAGAGGTTCAGCAGTTTTTCGGCAGCCTCGTAGGATTCGGGGTGAACGCCGGTATTGTCCAGCACATTAGTGCTTTCGGGAACTCTCAGGAAGCCTGCGCACTGCTGGTAGGCTTTGGGGCCGAGTTTGGGAACCTTAAGCAGCTGCTTGCGGGAAGTGAACGCACCGTTTTCCTCGCGGTATGCAACTATATTCTTGGCGGTGGCGGCGGTCAGGCCGGAAACCTGCTTCAGCAAAGAGGGCGATGCGGTGTTCAGGTCAACACCAACGGAGTTGACGCAGTCCTCAACCACGTTTTCAAGGCTCTGGCTCAACCGTGCCTGAGGCATATCGTGCTGATACTGGCCTACGCCGATGGCTTTGGGGTCGATTTTGACCAGTTCTGCCAGGGGGTCCTGCAGTCTTATGGCGATGGATACGGCGCTTCTGAGGGAGACGTCGTAATCCGGGAACTCCTCTGCTGCCAGTTTGGAAGCGGAATAAACGGAAGCACCGGCTTCGGAAACTATCATATAGCTCACAGGCACATCAAGCTCTTTGATAAGTCCTGCAAGGAACTGCTCGGATTCACGGGATGCGGTACCGTTGCCCAGTGCGATGTGAGCAATTTTGTGCTTTTTGATAAGTTTAGTCAGTGCTGCTTTGGATTCAGCGATTTTTTCGTGAGGCTTGGTGGGGTAAATAACTCCGGTGTCCAGTACCTTGCCGGTGGCGTCCACAACTGCCAGTTTGCAGCCGGTGCGGAATGCCGGGTCAAAACCCAGGGTGACCTTGCCCTTGACGGGAGCAGCCATCAGCAGCGGTTTGAGGTTAAGGGCAAAGTTGGCAATGGCGGCTTCGTTGGCAGCGTCCGTAAGGTTTGAGCGTATCTCACGTTCCAGAGACGGCTGCAGCAGGCGGTCGTAACCGTCCTCGGCAGCAGCTTTTACGAAGTCGCAGGCATAAGAACCGGGAACCAGCACGGATTTGAAAATCTCGTTCAGGGGCCATTCACGGTCTATCTGGACAGAAACTTTGAGATATTCTTCCTTTTCACCACGGTTGACAGCCAGCACCTGATGGCTCTGCATTTTGGAGATTGCGGCACTGAACTCGTAATACAGGCGGTAAACAGAGTCCTCTTCCTTTGCAGCGGAGGATACCAGCAGCGCCTTTTTGTTCATCACAGTGCGCAGCTTTTTGCGGATCTCCGCATCGTCGGAGATGTTTTCGGCGATGATGTCGGACGCACCTGCCAGCGCATCCTCGGAAGTTTCCACGCCTTTTTCGGCGTCGATGTATTCGGCTGCCAATGCCATGATATCGCCGGTCTTTTCCTGAGCAAACAGCTTGTCTGCCAGGGGTTCAAGTCCTTTTTCCCGGGCGACGGTAGCTCTGGTGCGGCGTTTCTGCTTATAGGGACGGTACAGGTCCTCCACCTCTGCCAGAGTTTTGGCATTGTCGATGGCGGCAGACAGCTCGTCCGTCAGTTTACCCTGAGACTCGATGGATTTTTTGACTTCTTCACGGCGTGCAGCCAGATTGCGCAGGTAATTGAGCCTGTCTTCCAGAGTACGCAGCAGCGTATCGTCCATAGTGCCGTGCATTTCTTTACGATAACGGGCGATAAAGGGTATGGTGTTTCCCTCGTCTATCAAACGGATTACGTTTTCGATATGTTCTGTCTTTCGACCCAATTCACGGGCAAGTATCTGTACAATAGTTTCCATTATAACGCTCCAATATTCAGTCTTTTACTTAACCAGCTAATTTTATATCACAAAGTCATTTTTGTCCAGCAAAACCGTGTCGGCGTTCTTGCCAAAATCCCATTTTTATTGTATTATGTCTACATGGACGAGCTTACCAGACTTCAGCAATATTATGGAGACGGTGAACGGGGCGAGCGATTGGTGCTGGCCTCCTATTTTCGTCGTCTGAATCGTCGTGAAATACCTGAAACCTATCCGCCGGAAGTTGCCCTGCCGTCGCCGTTCCTGGATTATTACCGCAGCGCTTACATTCAGCTCATGGGCTACAGTCTTGTGTGCCGCAGCTGGGTGCGTCCGCTGGCTCAGTTTATCGGAACCCGGAAAGTGCTGGAAATAATGAGCGGTACCGGCGCACTGGCCAAGGCTTTGCAGGACGAAGGTGTGGACATCACTGCTACCGATGACTTTTCGTGGAAGGCCACCTTTGCCGGTCAATGGACAAAGGTTGAAAAACGCAGTGCCTTGTCTGCCATCAAAAAATACGGCAAGTCCGTGGATTTTGTCATAATGAGCTGGCCTTATCTGGACGATATGGCTCTGAAATCCCTGGAAAAGATGCGCAGCGTCAACCCTGACTGCCGGCTGATTTACATAGGCGAGCCAAAGGGTGGCTGCAACGCCAACGATGCATTTTTCGAAAGTGCTGTTTTGGATGAAGCTGACTGTGTTTTAAACTCCGTCCGCGAGAATTATCCGTGCTGGCACAGTTTTAACGACACCGTTTGTCTGTATAAATAACGGAAACACCCGGTAAGTTTTACCGTCTTATATAACGCATGAGAATCTAAGGGGAAATCAGAATGAAAAAAATTTTGCGCGCAATATGTCTGACTTTTGTGCTTGTGCTGCTGGCCGGATTGTGCGGCTGCAGCGGTGCAAAGTCTGCCATGCCAACGCTGAAAATAGTTTATCTTGCCGGCAACGTAACCTCCACCTACGATGTGGCAGGGCGTGAAAACGCCATAACCACCCGGGGCATATTCGGCGACAATACAAAAACCTATTCCTGGGACGAACCTCTCGAACCCACGGTTATCAACGCCTCCGAAAGCGGCGGCAGCATCCAGCTGGCCTTTTCCTACGCTGCTAACGATCTGAGCGTTTACGTCAGCGATCCCGAAACCGGCGAAACCCAGACCGTCACCGGCACCACCATCGAAGTTGACGCCGGAAAGTCCTACAGCATCAGCGCCGCAGGCAGCTGGGCTTCCGGCACCTACATATACCAGATGGAATATGCCTTCGACCTGATTTACACTCCCGAGGAGCAGGAACCTGAGCCGGAAAAACCTGTCATTGCCGAAAAGCCGGAGAAAGAACCGGAAATCTCTGACGAACCTGCGCCGGAAGCTACCGAAGTTCATTCGGAAGAGCCTGCACCCGTGGCAGAAACCAAAACTTTCAACGATCCTCCCGCTCTTATCGTCAGCTATAACGACCAGACCATGAAACCCGCTATGGGTACCACCACCTGGGACTGCGAAGTGAACGGCATCATGAATTCATACTCCGCCGATTCCGACCATCCCATGCAGTGGGAAAACATCCGTACAGTGGAACGCGTTTATGGCAAAGATTTCATCGAACTGAGCTTTGAATATGAGCCTGACGAGTATTCAATCACTCTGTGGAACGACAAGCATATGGACTTTGAAGTTGAAGACTACGAAGCCTTCTTTGCCCTGCTGGAAGAAACCGGCGAACCCATTGTGCTGGAAGACGGCGCCTTTGAACTTGGCACCGGTTACGAAACCGGTTATGTGGTCATGGTGGAAGCCAAATGGCACCACGGTCAACAGGACGACACCGGTTACTGGGGCGGCAGCACCGTTTATGCTTTCAGAGTATCACCGACGAACTATTAAAAAAGTCACGCCAATAGGCGTGACTTTTTTAATAGGGATTAGCGGTTAGGATCCAGGGGGTAGGGATAATAATCAAACTGCAC
>JAZULX010000205.1:0-3483 GCA_045603325.1 Oscillospiraceae bacterium
GCAGAAATGAACCATCAGCTGAGTATTCTCAAAGAAAATCTCGGTATGTAATAGAAAAAGCTCCGCTTCGGCGGAGCTTTTTTGGGGATTAGGGAATTTGTGTTGAAACACGCTGCGCGGCCTTGTCATCCTGAGCGAAGCGAAGGATCTTAAGATTCTTCGGTCGCAGTGCTCCCTCAGAATGACAGAGAAAAATCATATTTCCTGCCGTCCCTGCAAGGCGCGCATCAGGGTAACTTCGTCGGCATATTCCAGCTGACTGCCAACGGGAATACCGTAAGCCAGCCGTGTTACCTTAACGCCCAGAGGCCGGATAAGACGGCTCAGATACATAGCGGTAGCCTCGCCCTCGGTGTCGGGGTTGGTGGCCATGATAACTTCGCTTACGCCGCCTTCGGCAATGCGGGTCAGCAGTTCACGGATCTTCAAATCGTCGGGCCCCACATGGTTCAGGGGAGAAATAACGCCGTGAAGCACATGGTATCGGCCATAAAATTCCTTGGCACGTTCCATGGCGATAACGTCCCGGGGTTCAGCCACAACGCAGATTACGGAAGCGTCACGCTTGCTGTCGGAACAGACAGGGCAGAGATCTTCATCGGTCAGGTTCTGGCAAATAGGGCAGAAATGTATGTTGTGTTTGGCGTTGAGAATGGCTGCGGCAAAGGCTTCTGCTTCTTCATCAGTCTGAGAGAGGATGTGGAAAGTCAACCTTTGGGCAGATTTGGTTCCTATTCCGGGCAGCCTGGCGAAATGCTCCGTCAAGGCTTCCAGTGAAGCGGGAAAGTATCTCATACCGCGACTTAGAACAGACCGCCGAGGTTCAGACCACCGGTGATTTTGCTCATCTGCTCGTTGGCAGAGCTTTCAGCCTTGCGCATAGCTTCGTTGACAGCAGCGCAGCTAAGGTCCTGAAGCATTTCGATATCATCGGGATCCACAACTTCGGGCTGCAGTTCGTTGGAGGCAAGCTCTCTCTTGCCGGAAACAGTGGCGGAAACGGCGCCGCCGCCGGCAGTGGCGGTATAGGTGGCGTTTTCCAGTTCAGCCTGCATTTTCAGCATATCCTGCTGCATTTTCTGAGCCTGTTTTATCATATTAGCGTTCATGCCGCCGCCCATGGGGCTGGGGCTGCGATATCCTTTAGCCATTGTATATTCTCCTTTAAATGATTTTAATATTTTCCATTGTTTTAGCTTTTTGAATCAGTGAATCCAGCTTGTCGCCAACCTGTTCCTGCTGACCTTCCAGCACAAACTTTACGGTAGGTGCAGAGCCGGTGTGTTTTGCAGCAATTTCTGCAATCAAAGCGCCGACTTCGTCTTTGCTTATAGTGCTGAGGACAAAAGGACTGGCGGCAATTACCGTAAGCGTGTCGCCGTTAAGCACGCCCGAAGTGGTTTCGGGATTGTTCAGGTAGATGTTGACCAGCATGTCCACCTTGCCGGAAAGTTCGGAAACAATATTGGGCCATATATCCGAAGCCGGGATAGGTGATTTCGGCCCGTCGGAAGATTCAGTTTTTGCTTCCACCGGCTTTGGTTCAGGCTTGGGAGCAGGTTGTGGTGCTTCCTGAACAGGGGCTTCAAATTCTTCCGGTGGAGCATCGCTGTCGTCAAAGGGAGGAGGTGCATCATCCCAGGGAGGTACATCGTCCCAAGGGGGAGAGTCCTCTTTAACCGGTTCGGGTTTTGGTTCAGGCTTGGGTTGTGCCTTGACTTCCGGTTCAAAATAGGGAACATATTCCTCTTTCGGAGCCGGTGCTGCGGCAACCACCACACCGTTTTTGCTGATATTTTCAAGCTGTTCTTCCAGTTTGGAAATTCTTGCTGCAACAGCCAGTGAATCCCCGGACGTTGTGGGGTCACAGACCTTCATTATGCACAGTTCTGCATCAGTTCTGCAGTTTGCGCTTTTTGAAAAAGCAGCCATAGCTTCCTGAAAACTGTTAACGCAGTTCATCAGAGCTTCAAAGGTAAAGGCTTTGGACAGCTTTGTCAGAGTTTCGTCATCGTATCCACCGGTCAGCATAGCTTTGCTGCCGGAAATTTTCAGCATAAGCAGGTCACGGCCAAGGGAACACAGCTCACTGAAAAGAGCGGTGACATCCTTGCCGGATGAGTACAGGGAAGCAAACAGCTCCAGCGCCTCAGAGGTCTGACCTTTTGCAATGTGCTGCATCATGGCTGCGGTTTTGATGTTGCCCGCCAGACCGAGAGTCTGGTAAATATCCTCGGTGGAAAGACTTCCGCCGGGAACAGTACACTGATCCATGAGGGACAACGCATCACGCAGTGCGCCGTCGGAAAGCCGTGCCAGCAAAGACGCAGCATCACTGTCCAGCGCAATGTTTTCCGCATCGGCAACATACATCAAACGCTGGTGGATATCTTCAAGCTGGATGCGTTTGAAGCTGAACCTCTGGCATCGGGAAAGAATGGTGGCAGGCACTTTGTTAAGCTCGGTTGTAGCCAGAATGAACATCAGATGTTCGGGCGGTTCTTCCATTATCTTCAAAAGAGCGTTGAAAGCAGAGGTAGACAGCATGTGAACCTCGTCGATAATATACACTCTTTTCTTGACCGTAGCAGGGGAGTAGATGGAATCGTCTCGCAGTGAACGGATATTGTCAACGCCGTTGTTGGAAGCGGCGTCAATTTCAAGAACGTCGGGAATGGAACCGCTTTCGATGCCCAGGCAGCTGGGGCAGCAGTTGCAGGGATTGCCGTTTACCGGAGCTTCGCAGTTCACAGCCCGGGCAAGGATCTTGGCGCAGGTGGTTTTGCCTGTACCTCTTGTTCCGGTGAACAGATAGGCGTGGGAGGTACGTCCGCTTGCCAGCTGATTCTTAAGCGTTTCGGTTATATGGTTTTGACCAAGCACATCGTCGAACACTTTGGGACGATATTTTCTGTATAGAGCCTGATACAAACGCTCACCTCCCTAAAAAATGAACCTCCGGCCAATGACAAGACTGCACACCCGCCTTTGAATAATGTGATATGCCCGTTACCCCCGCAGCCGGCTCGGATACGGCTGCCTCACGGCACACGGAGAGGTCCGCTTAATGCTGCTCGGTTCCCCGCCTGACATGGTTCACGGGTCCCCGTTGCGTAAGACCGACTCCTCATCACTACTTACGAGGGTCAGACGACACATCACACACCCTGGGGCGGGGATTCATCCCTGCTGTAGCGGATTGCAGGTTACAGGGCACCGCTATCTCCCCAACTAGTGCAGCCTTGTCACGGGTCGGAGGATGTGACAGGCTAATTTGCCTTACTATTTTACTATAAATACATCAAATTATCAATAGGGATTTTGCGGCTCATCTAACTTTAGCAATCGGTGATCATCAATTCAGTACTTTGCTGATTATTGAAATGATAAGCAAAACATGATAAAGTTATTTCAATAGACGAACGATGGTTTCGGAAGGAGATACTTGCATGAATATTACACAAACTTTTTATGATAACTTGG
>JAZULX010000206.1:0-4552 GCA_045603325.1 Oscillospiraceae bacterium
CCTGCAACCCCCACCGGAGGAACGGTCATATATACTATGGTTGATGCCTTGACATTGCCCACTTCACCGCCCTGTTCCGCCTGAGCAGGCACGTCCACATACAGCATGCCCGTAGTCAGCGTCGCTTTTTCAGTGGTCACGAACCCCACCTGTCCCTGGGTAAAACACCGGGTGCCTGCAGGGATGGTCAGGTCGTGGCTCACGGCTCTGTCTATGTAAAACCTGATAAGTCCTTCCGCCTTGGCAGCGTTTTTGCGCGAAAGCCCTCTCATTTCGGCAAAATAGTCCAGATACTGCCCCTCGGCAGTCTGAGGAAAGGCCATTTTGCCTATCCAGTTGGCATAGACATACAGGTTAAAAACCTCGCTGGCAGCCGCTTTCAGGCGGACAGCCAGATCTGCGGAATCCTCCATGGCGTAACCTGTTTCTTCCTGAAACACAGCCAGCATATCTTCATAAATCTGTTCCAGACTTTTCATTTTACGATCACCTCCGCTGTAATGGCCTCATCGCCGTATTTAAGCTCTGCCGCCACGAACAGGCGGCCGTTTTTTTCGTCCACGGTGACGGATGTCAGCGTCACCGGTTCATCACTGAGAGCTTCGGTCACGGCAGCCCAGGCATACCGTTCCCACATGGATCGGGGTTTCGACGGCAGCAGCCAAAGCTGACTTCCCATATCGGGCATCAGTTCAAAACTGCCTCTGCGTGCAGTCAGACGATACAGTACCCGGGTAAGCAGGGACTCAATGCCGTAAGTCCGGCTGAATCCACCTCCGCCGGAAAGGGTGTAGTCGCCGTTTACCAGCTTCAGCTCCATCACAGCACCTCATTTCCGTTGACAAACACCCTGCCCGTAAGCTCAATGCTGTCGCCGCTGAGTTTTACCGAGCAGTTGTCGGATACCAGCATTATCTCGCCGGGTTCCAGACCGCTGTTGTCCACAACGGTGCCGGCAACGGCGTTTCCGTCAGCAGTTTTAATAATCAGAGCATTGCTGCCCACCTTCGGCATCCAGACAAGCCCCGCAGGTCCGCAGATGGGCAGATTCCGATGCTCACAGCCTGTCTGGACCGCTGCGTCACTGCCGGAAATGGTTACCTGGCCCAAACCCGCTCCGGGCTGGGTGTCAGGGGTTTTTGATGCCATTTTTGAAAGCCACATGATTTATCCCCCTTTTTTCAGTGTAAGTGTGCAGAAGCAGCCGCCGGGACCTCCGGAGCTTTCGGCCTCGTCCACGATGTATTCACCGATGAACATTCCGCCTTTTAGGCTTACTTTGTCTCCCGGGAATGCCCTGAACGCCTCAGGCAAGGTGACCGTCAGGGTAAAGTAACCCTTTCCTGCCTCTTTTACCTGATAACTGCCCGTGGTGGAGGTGGCAGCAACCACCTTTTGGCACTCGATACCACGGCTCAGAGCGTCCTGATTGTAAATATATCCCACACCGTTTATATACAGCTGGGATATAACGCCGTATCTTTTCAGCGTCAGCATGGCTCCGGTGGTGTCTGTGATAACAAGGGGTTCGGGCACATAGCGGGTCAGCACCATTTTCCCTTCCTTGGTAAACCACGGAACCACCGCCGCCATACTCTTAGTAAAATCCGAAATAACTTTCCAGCAGCTGGCTGTGGCAGTAACTGTCACAGCAGCAGTCAGGGCTGCGTTGGCTCCAAGTTCATACTCAACGCCAAAAGGTTCCGCATATATTCTGCAAAGCTCCCCAAGGGTGATGGCCGCGTATTCCGCTTCGCCCAGCTGATTGTCCATCAGCAGCGCTGCCATCCCTCTGCCGGAAGCAAAAAACACAAGTCCGTCCTCCCCATAGCTGAAGCTCATTTCGTCGGGAACGCCGAAAAACACCGTCTGACCGTCGTGTTCGCCTCTGAACCTGACGGCGGTTTCCAAAAGCTCGTCAAAGGTGGTGTCCAGCGGGCACTGCAGTTCAAAGCAGTCGCAGGCTTCCCCGGAGGTGTGGCAGGTTTTCCATTTCGCCAGCTGGGGCAGTTTCACTTCCCGGCCATCGGCCAAAATCATATATCCAGTCATTATTTCACCCTCAAATTCATGCCCGCGGTTACTTCAACCGGGCTGGAAATGGTCGGATTCATGTTGACCAGCTCCAGCGCAGTCAGGTCGTAAAGGCTGCAAATTGTCCAGAAGCTCTCACCCATGGCAACCGTGTGGTATTTCTTTTCGTTACCGTTGGTTCCGATGACCTCGGGTTTGCCGGACTGTCCCCGTTCCAGAAACTCAAAGCTGTAGGCCACATAGTTGGCAGAGGGTTCCTGATCCATGGTCAGGGATGAAAAATGAGCGGTGATGGCCCCCAGCACAGGATGATACAAAATACCTTCCCCATCCTGGCAAAACACCTCGTAAAGCTCCATAAACCGGGAATAGGCACCCTCACCGGAAAACTCGCCGCTGCCGCTGATTTTCCTGCCGGAAAGTCCATACTCACCGGTGTGCCATCTGCCGCCCGGAAGTTTTGAAGTTGTCACCGATTTTTCCGTGGTAACGGTGCAGCTTCTGGGATTGTGGGGCCACACATATCCCTTGTAACTCATTGAAGATAGTTTCATTTGTATACCTCTTTTTCAGGTTAGGTGTAGATCAATCTGTCAGCTGCCGTCATACCGTCTTGCGTCCCTCTCGAACACATCGGATATCTCCCCGGGGGTAAGCCCATAAAATGTCCGCTCCCCGGTGATGCGGCTCACTTCGGCCACCGCTGCCGCTTCTTCTTTGGCAGATGCCCGGGATGAAGCGGTTTTTTCCTCTGTCTTTCCGGAGCTGCGGGCTTTGGCTGCGGTCTTCAGCCCCGTTTCCAGCCCGTCATACTGGAGCAGCAGTCTGCGTATCAGGTCGGCATAAATACCAGCTTTATCCACCGATTGCAGCCTCCCTTCCTCGTCCGAACTTCATGGCAAGAAACCTCTGTTCGTCAAACGCCGGATTGACCACCTCAACCGGCTGGCTGTTTTCCTCCTCATCAATAAGGAGATTCAGCCCGCAATATATGTAATCCCGGTCTGTCATGTCCCGGGCAGCCGTCGGCAAGGCTCCCATCTCACGCAGAACCCGCCACTTGAGCCGCTCACCGGGGCAGTTTTTAAGCGAATTTTTCAGGCTGCGGAGCTTTTCGCCGTCGGACACATCGTCCATCATTTTGCTGTACAGCCCCGCAAGCTCCACTATGGTTTCCGGGTCCAGCTGCTGCTTCAGTTCATAGGCGCAGGGAAACATCCGTTTCCCGTCCTTGTAAAGCGCAAGGCACACTATCTGTGCCAAAAACTCAAAAGCCGCGCCGGGAGCTCCACGACTTTCCATATCCTCCAGCCGGCAGACAGCCCGCATACTGTCGGCAGCAGGCAGCAGTCTCAGCTCTGCCTCCAGCAAAGGCACCGGTGTGGTCTTTTCACTTAAAAACTTACGCAGTATTTCGTCCATAGCCATGACCCATTCTCCCTTCAATTAACCGGAAACTCCGGTCTCCAGTCTCTTTCCCGCCACGATCTTCACCTTTTCCATCACGGTGTCGCCAAGAGTTCCCTCTTCCTCCAGCCGTGACCATCGGCATCCGCTGAAAACCACCCGTTTATCGGGTTTGCAGATAACCAGGGAAAAGTTCTCCAGATCGTAAAAATTGATGCCGTCGCTGATAGCCTCGTCGGTGGCGTACAGGCGGGACAGCTCGATCACATGCTGCTTCGACCCATTGACGGTAGCCACAGGCTCGTCCTGGCCAAAGGCTTCGATGACCTTGCTGGTTCTGGTGGTGACCACGCTGTAGCTCTGGACCACCGCCACCTTTTTGCCGTTGACTTCCAGATAGATGTCGGCACTGGTGGGAAACAATACGCTGCTCATATGCGCCCCTCCTTAAACCGTTATCACCGCAGACAGATGTACTCTGTTCAGCCCGTGAGCCACCACAAAATCAAAGGACACCAGGCACAATGTGGGGTCTTCTGCATCGGCCTGAGCCGTAACTGTGCCGTAGCTTTCGATGATTTCGCTCAAAATTCTGCTTTCCAGCTCCAGAATGACCTGGGTTCTGATGGCTTCTCTGGTGGCTGCGGTGTTTTTTGCCCTGCGGAACATGGCCCCAAGGCTTTCTCTGATACCGGGGATGACCTCATCTGCGATGAGAATGGTGGTCAGCTCTCGAAAGCTGGTGTCGTAGGTGCCGCCGGTGGTGGTTCTGGTGGTAACGCCCCGGGAAATGGCAGCCTCACCGCCAAAGGATTCCACAGGAGTCACACCGCCGATAATAAGGGCGTCGAAATCATTGTCGGAATACATTCCCTCCACGGTAACGCCCTCCAGAGAAATGTCCACCACCGGAGCCGCCACATCGGAAATGGCGCAGATTGCACCTGCCGCAGCAGCAGCCGCACCGATGCCATCGCCGGAAGGCACACCCACAAGGACGGCTCTTTCGCTGTTTAGGGCAGCGGCTCTTGCCGTCAGGGAAGCTGTGTCGGCATCTTCCATGCCGGAAACACAGATATTCTCGCGTCTCTGGGCGGGAGGACCCTCTGCA
>JAZULX010000207.1:0-1591 GCA_045603325.1 Oscillospiraceae bacterium
CGTCCGTCTCCCGTCGTCAGACGAAGTGTTGGTACGGTCGATGGGGATTACTCGCCCAGCTGCTCGGCGGTGTAGTAGCCGGACTCGATCAGCAACTCGGTGTTGTTGTTCACGTCAGCGAACACGGGAGTGCAGTTGAAGGAAGCAACATCCTTCACGCCATTGCCGTAGGTGGCATTCACTTCTACTTCGGCACCAGCCAGGATTTCGCCTACCATCTTCACGGTAGCTTCAGCCAGGGCACGGGTATCCTTGAACACGGACATAGCCTGCAGGCCCTTCACCATGTTCTTGGTGTTGGCGATGTCGCAGTCCTGACCGGTGATCACGGGGATGTTTTCAGTGGTGAAGCCGAAAGCAACCAGAGAGTTGGTCACGCCCAGAGCGGTGGAGTCATTGGAGCACAGGCAGATGTCCAGGGCCTGGCCGCCGGTGAGGGCATCGGGATAGAAGCCAGCCAGGATGTTGTCCATACGGGCCTGAGCGGTTTCAGACTTCCAGGCGGGGGTAGCAACGGTTTCAAAATCGGTCTGGCCGGAAACGCAAACCAGCTTGCCATTGTCCAGGTAGGGCTTCACGGTGTCATAAGCACCGGCGAAGAACAGGCCAGCGTTGTTGTCGTCGGGAGAACCGGCGGTGAATTCGATGGTGTAGGTCTTGTCGGTGTTGGCCAGGTCAAACTTGTCAACAACGTACTGGCCCTGAATCTGGCCAACCTTGTAGTTGTCGAAAGTGGTGTAGTAGTCCACATATTCGGTGCCGGTGAGCAGACGGTCGTAAGCGATTACGATAACGCCTGCTTCCTTGGCCTGCTGCAGCACGGTGCCCAGGGCGCCGCCGTCGATGGAAGCCACAACCAGCACTTCCACTTCGTTGAGCAGCATGTTTTCAATCTGGGAAACCTGGGTGGCCACGTCGTTGTTGGCATACTGCAGGTCCACTTCATAGCCGGCAGCTTCCAGCTGCTTCTTCATGTTTTCGCCGTCCTGAATCCAGCGCTGCAGGTCCATGGTGGGCATAGCCACGCCAACCTTCTTGGCGGGTTCGGCATGAGCCACGGCAAACAGGGACAGGGACAGAACCAGAACCAGGAGAAGAGATACCAGTTTCTTCATAAACAGACACTCCTTTTTTATTTTTTTGACCCGTACGCTGGGCCAAATTAACAAATGGAATTCAAGTTGCCACACGAACCGGGCATTCAAAAGAGATATCAATACTGCGGAAACAACTTGAGATTAAATTCATTATAACTCAATCCGTGCATGTTGTCAACGGTATTTTTATGTCCTGTTTTTCCATCCATTATGACTTATTATGAATATTTGTGTATAATCTTGCACTCTCCTGCTTCTCAGGCCCTCAAAAACCCATCCGGGCACAGCGCCCTTTTCCCCTTCCGCAGCCACAAGACGCCTTTCATCCGCAAGCCCCCTTTTCCGTCCCTTTCCACAACAAAAAAACCGTCCTTTCAGACGGTTTCTCTGGAGCTGATGGCCGGATTTGAACCGGCGACCTCATCCTTACCAAGGATGCGCTCTACCTACTGAGCTACATCAGCATTGCTCGTTTAACTGGGCAACGGTGATAT
>JAZULX010000208.1:0-13882 GCA_045603325.1 Oscillospiraceae bacterium
ATTGTATTTGTCTACGCCGAAAACAGCTCGCATGATCTCTGAGCGACCTGCACCGACAAGACCAAAGAAACCGAGAACTTCACCCTTGTTGACAGAGAAGGAAATATCGGAAAATACACCTTCACGGGAGAGGTTTTTGACTTCAAGAACTGCTTCGCCCTGCTTGGCAGGAGTTTTCTGATACAGGTTTCCAAGGCTTCGGCCAATCATGTGAGCAATAAGCTCGTCCTGAGTGGTGTCTTCCTTGTTCATGGTGATGATGTTCTGACCGTCACGGATAACGGTTATGCGGTCAGCCAGATACATGACTTCGTCCAGTTTGTGGGATATGTACACAATGGCGATGTTCATGGACTGAAGCTTCTTGATAAGCTTGAAAAGCGTATCGGTCTCCTTTTCGCTGAGGGAAGAGGTAGGTTCGTCCATAATGATGCATCGGGCATTACGGGTCAATGCTCTGCCGATCTCGATCATCTGCTGCTGACCTACGGAAAGGTCACCGGCAATGGTTTTTGGAGTGATGGAAGCATCGACTTCCAGTTCATCAAGGATCTCTGCGGTTTTTGCATACAGAGTTTTGTGATCAATAAGACCGTTTTTGGTTGGAAGATTGCCGATAAAAAGGTTTTGTGCAACATCAAGCTGAGGTGCAATGGAAAGCTCCTGATAAACACAGGACACACCAAGAGCAATACCTTCATTGGTGGAGTTGATGTTGACAGAATTGCCGTCGATGATATACTCACCGCCGTCTTGTTTGTGAGCACCGGTCATTACCTTGATCAGGGTGGACTTGCCCGCACCGTTCTCGCCGCAAAGGGCGTGAACTTCGCCTTCACGGATGTCGAAATTAACATCAGAGAGGGCGATTACGCCGGGAAAGACCTTGGTTATACCGTGAAGCTCGATAAAGGTTTTTGTTTCCATATCAGGCCTCCGTTCATAAATGCCTTTAGTAAACACATTATACATCAAATAAAGTGTTAATTCAACACAATTTAGACTTGAAAACATTCAAATATGTAACTATAATTATTACATAAATATATATTAAATGCATTTTTTCTGAAAATTCACTGTTGACAACGCATCATCGGTATGATAGAATACTCGAGTAAATGAAGAAGGAGCTGCGGCACCTCACCTCCGGCTAACGCTAAGGGGGTCAATAACTAGCCGACCGCTAAGCGGTCTTACTTTGCTGTTATTGCGCGGGTGCCATGCACACGCGTTTTTTTGTGCGCTGACGCACAGACCAAGTTGGAGGTGCTTAGTATCAGTAAACAGGACCATCAGATCAATGAAGAAATCCGCGACAAGGAAGTCAGAGTTATAGACAATTCTGGTCAGCAGCTGGGCGTTATGCCTGCTCAGGAAGCACTCAAGCTGGCTGAAGAACAGGATCTCGACCTTGTCAAGATTGCTCCCGGAGCCAATCCCCCGGTTTGCAAGATCATGGACTATGGCAAATTCCGCTTCGAACAGGCCAAAAAGGAAAAAGAAGCCCGGAAGAATCAGAAAGTCGTTGAAGTCAAGGAGATCAGAATGTCTCCCGGCATCGACACCAACGATTTCAATGTCAAACTTAAAAACGCTCAGAAATTCCTCGCCGATGGCGACAGAGTTAAAGTTACTGTGCGTTTCCGTGGCCGTGAGATGGCTCACACCAATATCGGTGAGCAGCTGCTTGTCAAGTTCGGTGAAGAGTGTTCTCAGATCGCAACCGTCGAAAAGAATCCCAAACTGGATGGACGTCATATGACCATGTTCCTGTCCCCCAAGGCTACTAAGAACCAGAAAGACTAATAAATTACAGCAAAAGCTGATACGGAAGGAGTTCACATCATGCCCAAGATCAAAACCCATAGTGGCGCGAAAAAGAGATTCAATCTCACCAAGACCGGCAAGGTCAAAAGAGCCCAGGCTTATAAGAGCCACATCCTTACCAAGAAAGACAGAAAACGTAAAAGAGGCCTCCGTCAGGGAGTTTATGCCGATGTTACCAACACCGCTGCTATCAAGCAGATGATCCCTTACAAATAATCGAGGACTACCCTCAGTATAAATAGGAGGCAATAAAATGGCAAGAGTCAAAGGCGCAATGATGACGCGCAAAAGAAGAAATAAAACCCTGAAAATGGCCAAGGGCTATTGGGGTGCAAAATCCAAGCATTTTAAGATGGCCAAACAGGCCGTTTATAAATCCGGCACTTACGCATACGTTGGCCGTAAGCTGAAGAAGAGAGACTACCGCCGCCTGTGGATCACCCGTATCTCAGCTGCAGTAGCTCCCTACGGCATCAACTATTCCCGTTTCATGTACGGTCTGAAGCAGGCCGGTGTCGACATGAACCGCAAGATGATCTCCGAACTGGCTATCAACGAGCCCGAAGCTTTCGCAGCTCTGGTTGAGACCGCCAAGAAGGCTATTGCTTAATTGATTTTCAAGCCCTCTGCAGCAGCAGAGGGCTTGAGTTTTGTATTACACAATGAAAATACATTATAAAATGCCGATGCAGTCTGAGGAAAAGAGACTTTCGTCGATACTCAGAAAACAACTGAAGCTCTCCAACTCCATGATAAAGAAGCTGAAAGCCGAAAACCTTGTCCTGGTGGATGGAACAGCCAGATATATGAATGCCATGGTGGGTGCAGGCAGTGAAATAACCGTCAACCTTCCGGACGAGCCTTACCCGGATTACCCTGTGGAGAAGGGACCGTTGACCGTTCTTTTTGAGGACGATCTGTTTATTGCGGTGGACAAACCTGCCGGAATATTGGTGCATCCGTCCAGAAGCAGGTTTTCCGGAACACTGACCAATTATGTTTCCGGATATCTTGATGGACTTGCTGTCCATGTGGTCACAAGACTGGACAGAGACACAAGGGGAGTGACCCTTTTTGCAAAAAACTCCTATGCCCGGGCATTGATGGGGCAGACGGAAATCGAAAAGGTATATTCCGGCATCACCTGCGGCGAAATGGAACATCAAAGTGGGGAAATAGACCTGCCAATAGCCAGAGTTGACCCTGCTTCAATGTACAGAGTGGTGCGAGAGGATGGTCAAAAGGCTGTTACTGAATACAAAGTGGAGCGAAGCATCTGTTTTATGGGTGAAAAACTCAATGTTGTGCAGTTTAAACTGAAAACCGGCAGGACACACCAGATCAGGGTACATTGCCAGGCCATGGGTTGGCCGCTTTTGGGAGATCCTATGTACTATTCTCCAACGTCCCAGGTTCTGAACGAAGAATTGAGGTTGAAGGGTCAGGAACTGACAGCAAAAAGACTGAGCTTTGTGCATCCCATAACAGAAGAAAAAATTGACATCCTGTCGAATTTAAGTTGACAAGCTTTCTGATATTATGTAAAGTAGTATGAGAAAGTTTTACAGGAGAAATCGAAAATGAAAAAGACTATTGCAATACTTGCTGCAGTGTTTGTGCTGCTCATTATGTGTGCCTGCTCAAACAACGAGCCGACAGAAACGGCTGCACCTGCACCCGAAACCACACCTGAGCAGATTGTTGAAGAATCCGTTGAACCCGAGACCAATGATTTTGTGGTTGTGGTGGACAAACCTGATGAGGAACCTGTCCAGGCAGAAGATATCCAGCCCTCAGAGGAACCTGTTGAGGAAGTGGAAGAAGAACCTGCCGAACCCGAACCGCCCCATGAACACATTGGTGTTGATATTACCGTAACTTATAAGGACGAACCCACCGATATAGGCTGCATGTTCTATGAAAACGGCCGAATCTATATCAGCCGCAGTGAGATCGAGGAAGCCACCGGCAAAACTGCCAACGGTGAAGAAGCATATCTCCCCGAAATCGATGGCCACATTTCCATGGCTGATATTTCACTGCAGTATGACATTTCCATGTCCTGTGATGCGGTAAACAAAGTCATCAAGCTGTATGATTCCAAGCCTGTTGAATACCGCGGCACCGCCGGTGAGACCAAGGGATATATCCGCCTTGAAGACGTTATGGCCGACGGTGCCTATAACGACGGCGTTTATTATTATGATGCCACATATTCAAGCTATAATCTTGAAAAGTTCCGTTCTATGGGCGAATATCTCAACAGCCGTGGCCACAAGTTTTATATTGCATGGATACCTGTCTATGTAGACCCCACAAGAGGCGTTGTCAATAACGTTATTGAGAACGAATGCCTTTACAATGCGGACTTCATTTACAGCCTTGACTGGCTGCGTATCCACGGCGGCAGTATTGTTCTTCACGGCTATACCCACCAGCAGTTCGACACCATAAGCAGTGTCGGCAACGAATTTGGCGGTGATACTGAGTATACCGTTGAGCAGATGGGCGAGCGTATGGATAAGGCCATCGAAATGGCAAAAATTCTCGGATATGAACACGATATCTTTGAGTTCCCTCACTATGCCCTTATCGAAAGCTCCAGAGCACTGGCAGAGGAAAAATTCGATGTGATTTATCAGTACGGCCCTGCGGTTTCGGCTCAGATCGAGACTGTTGAGCGCAACGGCAAGACCGTAAGATACGTTCCCACTCCTCCCGACTATGTCTACAGTGCTTACGACACAACTATCTGGGATCGTCTGGCCTATGCCCACAATAACGGCCAACTCATGAGCCTGTTCTTCCATCCCACCATCGACTTTAACTATTGCGGCATGAGAACCGAAGAAGGTGTTCACTACTGGACATACGACGAGGAAAATGGTTTCCTGCCAAGAATTCTCGATACTGTCGAAGGCTTCGGCGACGGTTACGCATTCTCCCATCTCGATTGACATATAATCCAAATTGGTATATCATGGAAACCATAAAAATACGGATGGAGTGTTGCAAGTGAAAAGATTAATTTGTATGCTGCTTGTTTTGCTTATGCTGCCTGTTGCTGCGTTTGCAGCGTTTGACAGTGCAGAAGCTGCACAGGCAAAGATTGACGAATATATGGCATCCCTGCCCATGGACGAAGAAGACGAATCCGGCCAGGCGCAGATATATCCCGAAGCCTTCGGCGGCATGTATGTGGACGAAAGCAACAATATCGTCGTTTGTCTGACTGAAGATACTCCTGAGAATCGTCAGGAATATATTGATTTCTTCGGCTCTGAAGACGGACTTGTCTGGGAAGTGGTTGACCTGCCTTACTCCACACTGATGCAGTATTATATCACCATCGGTGCCCGGCATGTTTCGACCCAGTATGTAATCATTAACCTTTACAAGACCAAACGCTATGAGATCAATCCGGAAGAAAACCGCGTTGATGTTTATATGTTTGCCGAACCCGATACGCTGCAGGAAATACTTGAGTATTTCGGCACCTTGGGCTTTGGCGACGGAGTTTATATCTACTTCGTTGACGAGGAAGATACCGAGGTTCTGAAAAATCAGGACGAGGTTTATGCTGAGATAGAAGAAAAGAAAGCCAACGCCACTCCCGAACCGGAACCTGAACCCAGCGCCACTGTGGCAGAGGAACTGGAAGAAAGCGGCATGAGCTTCACAAAGGTGGGCATACCCCTCATCATTGTTGTGGTGCTGGTTGGCGGATGGTTTATTATCGGCAAGCTCCGCAGCAACAAAAAAGACCTCAGTGAGATGGACGATTTCAGCGACGAATTCAAATAAAACAAATAAAAAACTGCCGTTTCGGAAACTCTTCCGGAACGGCAGTTTTTATTATCTGTTGTTTAATCTTCCAGAGCAACAGCTTCGTCGAAGAGCTGTTCGACTTCTTTGCCGGGAGCCTTGCTGAGCTTGGAAACTACGATGGCTACCACCAGGCCTGCGATGAAGCCGGGGATGATCTCGTAAATACCGGTGCCGGCCAGGAATGCCAGCCACAGAATATCAACTGCAGCACCAACAACGATGCCGGCTACGGTGCCGCCGAAAGTAAGGCGTTTCCAGAACAGGGACAGCAGGATAACAGGACCAAAGGCTGCGCCGAACACGCCCCAGGCATTGGATACCAGGTCCATGATGGAACCGGCGTTGGGATTTGCAGCGATGATAACGGCAATGACTGCGATGATAAGAACAACGATACGGCCTGCCCAAAGCATTTCCTTGTCGCTGGACTGGTTTTTACGGATAACGGGCTTGTAAACGTCGTTTGCGAAAGCGGATGCAGACGCCAGAAGCTGGGAGTCAGCAGTGCTCATGGCAGCTGCCAGAATAGCGGAAAGAAGGACGCCGGAGATAATGCCGGGGAATATCTTTCTGACCATGGTGATGAATACGAGGGAGTTGTCGGCGGTTGCCTGGTCAAAGCCCAGGAACATACGGCCGATGCAGCCGGCGGCTACGGAGAAGATAAGGATAAGTACGGTCCAGCTGATGCCGATCTTGGCGGACTTTTTCAGCTCCTTATCGGATTTGAGAGACATGAAGCGGATAATGATGTGGGGCATACCGAAGTAACCAAGGCCCCAGCCAAGACCGGAAATTACTTCCTTCCAGTTGGTGAACAGGGTCCAGTAGCCCTCGGGCATTGCGGTGCTTGCGGTTGAGGCATCCAGAGCAAATACGGCGAAGATAGGAGCAATGAGGAGAGCACCAAGCATCAGCAGACCCTGGAAAAAGTCGGTCCAGCAAACGGCACTGAAGCCGCCCAGGAAGGTATATACGATAATTATAACAGCTGCTATGTACATTGCCACGGTAGCATCGATGCCGATAACGGTGTTGAACAGAGTACCGCAGGCTTTGATGGAAGAAGCTGCATAAATAGTGTAAGCAAACAGGAAGATGACTGCGCAGATTATCTGCAGAACCATGCTTGAGGACAGAAAACGGTTGGTAAGATACTGGGGAATGGTAATGGAGTCGTTAGCTCTGATGGAGAACTTACGAAGTCTGGGAGCTTCGTAGATCCAGCTCAAGGCATAACCGATGCCAAGACCGATGGCGATCCAGGTCTGGCCCATGCCGTAAGCGTAAATGGAAGCGGGAAGGCCCATAAGAACCCAGGCGCTCATATCGGAAGCACCGGCAGAAAGTGCCGATACCCATGCGCCCATCTGACGTCCGCCGAGGAAGTAATCCTTCTCGTTGCCGCCCTTGGAACGGATAAAGAAGAATATACCTATGCCCACCATAAAGAGCAGGTATATAATAAATACCGCAAGTTCACTATAATTCATATTCCTTCTCCTTTGCATGAATAAATGTAATGCTTGACATTACAACATCAAATTAATAACTGCATTATACTTAAAAGTTTCTATAAAATCAACCCCAAAATTACAAAAACTTGTATTGAACATTAGAAAATTTCATGTATAATATAAGTATCAGTACAAATTACTTGCTATACATGAACAATTTTAATGTATGAGGCGTGAATATGAGCATCAGAAAATATGAAACGTTTGTAAAAGTCGTTGAGCTGGGCAGCCTTACCAAAGCAGCAGAGGCACTGGGGATGACTCAGTCCGGCGTAAGCCACATTATAAATGGCATAGAAGATGATTTCGGGTTTACTTTGCTTATTCGAGGCAGAGGCGGTGTCCGCCTGACCGATGAGGGGGAGCGGGTGCTGCCTGTTATGCGCAATATTGTAAATTGCTCAGAACAGCTGAAACAGATCGTAGACTCCATCCACGGCCTGGATTCCGGTACGGTCAGGGTAGGTGCGTTTACATCCGTGGCGGTTCACTGGCTGCCGGGTATGATAAAAGGGTTTCAGGAAAAGCATCCTCATATTGAGTTCAAACTGCTGAACGGCGACTATCATGATGTTGAACAGTGGCTGAATGAAGGGTCTGTAGACATAGGCTTTGTTGCAATGCCAAACGATTTGAATTGCCATTGTATCCCCTTGATGGACGACAGGCTTCTGGCTGTGTTGCCAAAAGATCACAAATATGCCGATTTGGAAAAATTCCCGGTTGAACTTGCGGAAGACGAGGCGTTTATAACCTTGCTGGAAAGCTCCGACCATGATTCACGCCGTGCACTGGAAACAGCAGGCGTAAAACCGAATATCAGGTTTACCACAAAAGATGACTATGCCATCATCGCAATGGTGGAACAGGGACTTGGCATATCAATAATGCCGGAACTGCTGCTTAAAGGGCGGGACAGTAGCCTCAAAGCCCTGGAACTTGAACCGCCTTGCAGTCGCACTATAGGACTTGCTATGGCGTCATCGTCGGACGACAGCCCTGCCACAAGAAGCTTTGCAGAATATGTCTGTAACTGGGTAAAAGAGGAATATTCCTGAGATCAGTTGTGCCTGTGATCAAGATACACATTGATCGCACCGCCCACGAACAGTATCATCATGCTGAAATACATCCACAGCATGGCAAGCACGATAACTGCGAGACTGCCGTAAAGATAGGAATAATCTGAAAAATTGTTGATATATACGGAAAACAGCCAGGTGAAGACCACCCAGCCGACGGAAGCAAAAGCGGCCCCCGGAAACTGAGGTCGGAATCTGGCTTTTCTGTTTGGAAAAACCTTAAATACCAGCATGAACAGCAAAGTGAGCAGAATCAAAATGACCAAATACCGCAGGAGATTCAGCGGCAGCGGGATCAAAAAAGGAATATACTTCTTGGCCGTTGCCAAAACAAAATTCCAGAAAACATGGAATAACAGCAACAGCATCAGGGCTATTATAAACAGGATCATATAGAAAAAGGCTATGAACCGCTTAACGAAATAGTTTCGGGATTCGTCCACCTGATATACGGAATTCAGCCCGTTGATAAGCCCCACCATGCACCGGGAAGCTGACCACACCAGAGTAAACCCTGTTGCGCCGATAAAGGTTCCGGACAGCTTTGAATACACTTCGGCGGATGCCAGGGCAAGCAGAGGTCGAATGGCTTTCGGTGCAGCCTGAGATGCCAGCGCTGCCAGCTCCTGTTCGGAAACAGGTGTGAGTCTGACAAGATACATCATAAGCATGACGGTGGGAAAAACTGCAAGTATAACAAAAAAGGCAGTATATGCGGAAAATGCAGGTATCTGCATTTTGCTGAATTGCCTGCAAAGAGTGACTGCGGAGTTTATCCCGCGACGTATGAATGCCAAAGCCTGCAACTCCTAAGTTTTCGTTTATATATATAAATAGTATGTTGCGCAATTGTGCTAAAAAACAATACAAAATTTGCTGTTGCATTATTTCTGTGTGTTGTAGTGGTCAATTTGTGCCATTGGAATTTATTTGTTGACGAAATATGGTGTTTTAGTGTATATTTTAACCATCTAAATAATTTTTACGGAGGAGAAACTAATGAGCGAAAAAAGAGATGTGCTGCAGAATAACAGAGGTATTGGTTTCCTCGTGACTCAGGTTTCCCATTCCATTACACAATGCTTCAACCGGGCGTTTGAACAGTATGATATTACTTTCCCTCAGTCCAGAGTAATGGCTTATCTTATTCGCCAGCAGGACAAGGGAGACGTAAACCAGAGAGATCTCGAAAGCGCTCTGGGTATCAAGGCATCCTCCATTTCCAGCCTTGTACGCAACCTTGAAAACAAGGGCTTTGTCGAATGCAAACGCAGAGCAGCAGATGCCCGCAACAAGAGCATCACCCTTACCGAAAAAGGTCTGGCTGTGCAGCAGCAGCTGGATGGCCTTTGCATTGAGATCGAAGACGCCCTTACTGCCGGTATCAGCGATGCCCAGATAGAAGGGCTGGCTGATCTGCTACAGAAGGTCAGAAGCAATATAGAGCAAAAATAAACGAGGTCGATAACAATGAACAGGATCCAATTCGGAAGTCTTATCTTTTCATTAATGTACGAGTTTTCCAAAATGGAGAGGAAAATGTCTTCCAATGCAGGACTCTACAGCGGTCAGCCCCGTGTACTTACCATCCTCAAGTTCAATGAAGGCTGCACGCTTTCCGAACTTTCCGAAATCTGCGGAATAGGCATGCCCAGTCTTTCTGTATCTGTGCGTAATATGGAAAAAAGCGGTCTTCTGAGAAGAGAAATTTCGGGAAGTGATGGCAGAGTCCAGAAGATTTTCCTCACAGAAGAAGGCTATCAGCGGGCGGAAATGTTCCATGAAGAGATAGATGCGTTTTACAGCGAGTTTCTCGGCAGCCTTTCGGAAGAAAAAATCGATCAGCTGGCAGAACACCTGACACTCATGAAAGATACATTTGCAGGATACAACGAAAACCATCAGAATTAACCAACCGAAAATATAACAACTGCCGGGTTTCCCGGCAGTTTGTTTTTGTATATTTTCCACGTTGAAAAAACACAATTATCATGTTAGAATGTTGGCAGCACAAAAACAAATGCTCGCAGACTAAAGACGAAAGGGGTTTATCCATGGACAAACTGCCGAAATATTACCTGGTTGAAGCAAAGGCTCTGCCCGACGTTTTTCTTAAAGTGGCAGAGGCAAAACGGCTTTTGGAAACCGGAGAAGTCAAGACTATCCATCAGGCTGCCATGATGACAGGCATCAGCCGAAGTGCATATTATAAATATCGCGACAGCATTATGCCGTTTCAGGATCTGACAGCCGGACGCATCATGACATTCCATCTGGTGCTGAAAGACGAACCCGGAGTATTGTCGTCCATCCTTTCCCTGTTTGCGGCAAGTGAAGCAAATATATTGACGATCAATCAAAGCATACCCACCAACGGCTGCGCATCGGTCAGCATTTCCGCAGAAACCCGGGCCATGAGCATCACAATAGAAGAAATGCTGGAAAGTGTGGGGAAAATATCGGGTGTTGTCAAGGCAGAGATACCCGGAGGCTGATTTGGACGATTCAAACAGGCTTTTGAAGATTGAAATACAACGCAGCAAGAAAGGAATGCTCCGGTAGCATTAGGAAGTAATATGGCAAAAATAGCTGTACTGGGCTATGGCGTAGTCGGTTCCGGTGTAGTGGAGGTTATCCACAAAAACGGACGTACCATAGCCGGCAAAACCAGAGCGGATCTCGAGGTAAAATATATCCTCACCCGGCGCGATTACCCCGGCGATCCTTTTGAAGAGCTTATTGTAAAAGATTTTTCTGTGATAGAGAATGATCCCGAAGTCACGATTGTGGCTGAGTGTATCGGTGGCTGCGGTGCTGCCCTCGATTATGTTCGCAGAGCGCTGATGGCAGGCAAAAGTGTGGTCACCTCCAACAAGGAATTGATTGCCGAACATGGCTGTGAACTACTGACCATGGCAAAGGAACGGAACCTGAACCTCCTGTTCGAAGCCAGTGTTGGCGGCGGCATACCTATCCTCAGGCCTCTGAACCAGTGCCTTGCAGCCAACGAGCTTACCGAAGTTTACGGTATTCTCAACGGTACCACCAACTATATACTCACAAAAATGATCCGTCAGGGTCTGCCTTTTGACGAAGTGCTGAAAGATGCTCAGCAGAAAGGCTATGCCGAAGCTGACCCGACTGCCGATATAGAAGGCTTTGACGCTTGCCGCAAGATATGCATTCTGGCAGCCCTGTCTTTCGGAAAACATGTCTATCCCCGTCAGGTGAAAACCAAGGGCATAACCGCCATAACTGCAGAAGATATTGCATTTGCATCGGCTGCGGGAATGAGGATAAAGCTTCTTGGCCGTGCAATGCTTAACGACGATGGCAAACTGATAATATACGTTGCACCCCACCTTATGGACGAGGAAAACCAGCTGGCAAACGTTGAGGACGTGTTCAATGCCATTATCGTCAAGGGAGATGCCATAGGTGATGTCATGTTCTATGGCAAAGGTGCAGGCAAGCTGCCCACTGCCTCTGCTGTGGTGGCCGACGTTATCGACGCCAGCAAGCATGCGGAATCCAGAAAATACATCCACTGGGCAGATGGCAGCGACGATTATGTGGCCGATGCAGACGCTTATCCTATGAGATGGTTTGTGCGTGCAGCCATGAGCGAAGATGAGGCAAAAGCCAAATTCGGAAAGATTACACTTATTCCTCATCAGGTTGGCGGTCAGATCGGTTTCATTACCGAGCCTGTAAGCAAATACGGCATCGACGCTGCATCCGCAGGATGCGACATTCTGTCCGTTATTAGCGTGCTGGACTGAAGAAGAATATAATGTAGTGAACTCCAAACAAGGAAGGAAGGATATACGATATGGGACTGATCGTCCAGAAGTTCGGCGGTTCATCTGTTGCCAATGCAGAACGGGTAAACCATGTTGCCGAAATAATAACCAACACATATAAGGCCGGAAATCAGGTCGTTGTTGTTTTGTCTGCCCAGGGTGACACCACAGATGACCTTATTGAAAAGGCCAATGAAATAAATCCCAAGGCATCGAAACGAGAGATGGATATGCTGCTTTCCACCGGCGAACAGATATCCGTAGCCCTTATGGCCATGGCCATCGGCAGAATGGGATTCCCGGTTGTATCCCTTACCGGCTGGCAGGTGGGTATGGAAACCAGTTCTCATTACGGCAACGCCCGTATCAAAAAGGTTTCCGGATCCAGAATCCAGGAAGAGCTGGACAGAAACAAAATTGTTCTGGTCTGCGGCTTCCAGGGTGTCAATAAATACGACGACATCACCACCCTTGGCCGCGGCGGTTCAGATACCACAGCCGTTGCTCTGGCAGTTGCCCTCAAGGCAGACCTGTGCCAGATCTACACCGACGTAGACGGCGTTTACACAGCTGACCCCAGAAAGGTCAAGGGCGCCAAAAAGCTGGACGAGATAACTCACGACGAAATGCTCGAGCTGGCCACCCTGGGCGCAAAGGTACTTCACAACAGATCCGTCGAAATGGCGAAAACATACAATATGAACCTGGAGGTACTTTCCAGCTTCAGCGGAAAGCCGGGTACGATAGTCAAGGAGGATGCAAAATTGGAAAAGACACATGTAAGCGGCGTAGCCTGCGATAAGAATATTGCCCGTATAGCACTGGTAGGTTTGCAGGACAAACCCGGTATAGCATACCGTATCTTCTCCCTGCTGGCAAAGGAAAAAATCAACGTTGATATCATTCTCCAGTCCATCGGCCGCGGCGATACCAAAGATATCAGCTTCACCGTAGAAAAAGACAATCTGGCTGAAGCTGCCCGTATTTTGGAAGAAAAGAAGCATCTTATCGGCTTTGACCATATGAACACAACCGACACTATTTCCAAGGTCAGCATCGTCGGAGCGGGTATGGCCAACAACTCCGGTGTTGCTTCCCTGATGTTTGAAGCTCTTTACGAAGCCAACATCAACATACATATGATCTCCACCAGTGAGATCAAGGTCTCCGTCCTGATCGACGAAGAAGACTCCGAAAAGGCCATGCAGGTTGTTCACGACAAGTTTTTTAATGTTATGATGTAAATAAGGAATCCCGAGTGCTGCTGCACTCGGGATTTTCTTTGGGTGAGCGTTGCTTTATGCCGGCATTGCGGGGGTGTGGGGATGCTCAATTATTGCCATCATTTCGTCGCCTGTGATGGTTTCCATTTGCAGCAGGAAAAGCGCGATTTCGTCCAGCAGTCCACGGTTGCCGCGCAGCAGCTCCAGAGCTTTGTTGTAGCAGCTGTCAAGCAGCTTTACGAGCTCGTTGTCAGCAGCAGCGGCGGTGGCATCGGCGCAGTTCATCGTTGAACTGCCGTCAAGAAAACGGTTGCCTTCCTCGCTGAGAGCCATCAGGCCGAATCGGTCTGACATGCCGTACTGGGTTATCATTCGCCGTCCCAGTTCCGTGGCTTTTTGAATATCGTTGGACGCTCCGGTGGTTTGGGTGCCAAACACAAGCTGTTCTGCCGCACGACCTGCCAGCAGTGTGGTCAGTTCCGTTATAAGTTCTTCTTTGGAGGCCAGAAATCTTTCTTCCTCGGGCATTTGCATGGTATAACCCAAAGCACCGGAGGTGTGAGGAACGATGGTGATTTTTGCCACGGGCTTGGAGTGCTTCT
>JAZULX010000209.1:0-5503 GCA_045603325.1 Oscillospiraceae bacterium
GCGATGTTTTTTGTTTTTAGTCGAAGGTGAACTCCAGTTCGTCTCCATCAAGGATGTCTTTAAAGGCTGTGCGCAGAGTTTCGACATTTTTCAGGTATACATAGAACTCGGGTTCGCCGTCTATCTCGGCAGCGTACTGACGAGCGTTGATGGGACACAGGTTCATGGTATGGGTCTCACCGTCGCTGAGAGCGATGGTGATGCTGACTTCGGGATCTTCCAGCTTGGTGTCTTCGGGCACTTCGCTGACAACGCGGAAGTTCAGGCTTCTGACAAACAAACGTCTTGCGTTGGTTTCAGACAGATATTCGCCGTTGATGGTGGCGTTCAGGACATCTTCCATTTCGCCCTCATCGTTTTCTTCCTCGGTGTAATAGAAGTCTACCATGTATTCTTCGCCGTCCACATTGTATTCCAGATAGTCAACGTCCTTGATGTTGTAGTACCAGGCGGTACGGATCATCAGTTCGACGTAGTTGATATCCATGAAGCCAAACAGGCTGGAGGGACATACCAACAAAGTGGGATGGTCTTCGATCATGCAGTATCTGTATTCCTGATTGATCTCGCCTTCCTCAGTGCGGTAATATCCGCCGATAAGCAGGCTCAGCTCATTGCCCAAAATGTCTCTCAGCTCAAGTTTTACAGGCTGGTCAAGACCGTATTCGGCAAACTCATCTTCGGAAATATCCTTGATGATGTCGGTGGTAGCAATGGGTGCGATAACGTCCAGCACCTTGGTGCGGATCATTTCGTCGTTGCCGGAAGCAACAGTGGGAGAAGCCATGAAGTAATCGGCGCTGCCGACATTACCTTCCATGTCATAATCCCAGTCACGATAGATCTCGATTTCGGTGCCGTCTTTCTGGGTGATGCGGAACCAGTCGTAGTTGGCGTAAATGTCGTCTTCCTCATATATGGGGAAGAGGGTTATGGCACGATAGTCGATCTCTTCTCTGGTGATAAGGCTGGTGACATAGTTACCGATGGTATAAACGTCGTTGGACTGGTTAGTCATGCAGTAATAGTTATCGTCAGCCGGAGTCTTGTTGCCAAGATAAATCTCATAAACGGTACCATCGGAGAAATAGTTGCGCAGGGTAAAGAACGGATTGTCGAGACCGTAAAGAGAGAGGTCCTGGGCATCGGCTTCGATAAACTCTCTTGCAGTGATTGAGCTGACGGTATAAGTCATACTGCGAAGCAGGGATGAGTTGTAATCAAAGATATCCGTTGCGGGAGTGACGGTAAAAGTTGCGTTGGAATTTTCGTCCTCGGCAGGGATAACGTCTACCCGGAAGGATTCTCCGTCAGCGGGAATGAATTCAAATGCCGTCAGTTCATCGTAGCTGCGGTCAATAACATAGTGTGTTTCGGTAGATGAAACTGCTACGCTTTCTTCGGG
This sequence comes from Oscillospiraceae bacterium, assembly GCA_045603325.1. Taxonomy (GTDB): domain Bacteria; phylum Bacillota; class Clostridia; order Oscillospirales; family Oscillospiraceae; genus SIG469. The sequence continues at coordinate 1,406 of JAZULX010000209.1, forward strand.
TTCTTCGGTTTCGGTCTGCTGGGGAAATACCACCGTAAGAAGCAGGAATACCACAAGCAGCACCACTATGACTGCGGCAGAGATGATGATGGGTTTGAGACTTTTCATTTACATATGTCTCCTTCTGATCCAAACCACAAGGCCGGTTCCGAAAATGCCAATGGGGATGATGATAATGAGGAGCCAGAACAGCACAGTGCTCTGCCAGCCTTCGATGACCAGAGTATTGGCCTCAATGTCCTTGGCCTCGATAACAACAGTATCTTCGCTGTTCTGAGACATATAGTTCAGAGAGGAAACGAAGTAGTTGGTGTTGAGCAAGTTGGGCATTGACAATACGGAGTCAGACAGCATACCTGCGTTGGTGAACAGGATATAGTTGTAAGAATACTCCAGGTTGTCGGCAGTGGTCTGGCCTGCCAGAACAGTCATGGGGAAGGGACCGATATTGTCGTTAACGTCCTGTTCGTAGGAAGAAATGGTCAGGCTTTCTTCAATGGTCTTGGAATAAGCCTTGTCGGAGCTTTCCATCAGCACCTGAGTCCAGCGCCAGTTATCTTCGGTGAACAGGATATCAATGGCACGGGCACCAGGAACGGCAACAGACATCTTGTTGTCCAGGTAATCGGTAATGCCTTCAAAGTTATTAACATTGGGAATAATATAGGTGGGGTAGCCAGCAAGGCACTGAGTAGTGTCGAGAATAAGTTCGTTGGAGAAAGCTACGCCCCATTCTTCAAACCAGCGTTCCAGATTGGTCAGAACAGGAGTCTGAGCAGAGTAGGAAACGATGATATTCTTGCCGCCGGTGGAGGTGATCCACTCGTCGATCTTTGCAATTTCTTCGTCAGAGTAGTCATACATGGGCTGGGAGATGATCAGCAGGTCGATCTGGCGATCGATCTCGACGCCTTCAACGCCCAGGTTGAGGTTAGTTACCTCGTAGTTGCCGGTGGCCAGCAGGCTGTCCATCTGTTCGAGGTTGATGGTTTCGCCGTGACCTTCGATGTAGGCGGCCTGAGGAACCTTGTTGGCGGTAACGTACAGGATACCGGAGGTCAGACGCTGCTCGGCACGAAGACCGGTGATGTAGGTGTTGCCGGACTGATCGTCGGTATACAGCTCATAGAGGTTGGAAGGTGAATACTTCTTGAATCTCTTGGAGCTTTCGATGATAACGTCGTTGCTGGAAACGTCGCCCAGCACATCGAACTTGGCTGTCTTGGCGGGGTTGACGTTGGGGTTGACGAATTCAACGGTCAGCATACCCTCGGACAGGGTGGCATATCTCTTAAGGATCTCACGGATGGGGTTAAGAGTGTCGCTGGATTCGAAGGTGGTTTCATCAGCCAGAACGGTGATGGTGATGGGCTCTGTCAGGGTGTGCAGAACGTCCACAGTGTCCTGGGTGATCTCGTACATGTCGTTGGATGTCATGTCTATTTCCAGCACAAAACGGTTGGAAATATAGTCCACAACATAGTTTGCCAGAACGATTGCCAGAACAACCATGATGGTTGTCAGGGTGGAAATAACGCCTATTTTATAGCGTCTTTTCTTGCCGGCGTTTACTGCGCCGGTGGATGCTTTCTTTTTCATAATGCGGCCTCCTTCTCAGCTCCAGCGCTTCTTTTCCAGCACACGGACGGTGAGGAAAACGAAGGTGCCTGCAACGCTGATGTAGAAGATAAAGTCTGCCAGAGAGAAGATGCCTCTGGAGAAGGTGTCGTAACGTCTGAACAGGGAGAACCAATAGATGAGGTTCTGGATCCAGGTAACGTTGATGACGCTGTACATGTAGTCGACCAGATACAGGAACAGGAATGCGCCAAGAGTTGCGATACAGGAAACCAGCTGGTTCTCAGTCAGGGAAGAAATGAATACGCCTATGGAAATGTAGGCTGCGGCAACGGACAGGATAGCTACATAGTTGCCGATGATCATGGCGCCGTTGGGAGTGCCGAAAGCGGCAACAACGACAACATAAATCAGAGTGAACAGCATAGCCAGCACGAACACGCCGAAAGCTGCCAGGAACTTGCCCAGCACGATGCCGGTAAGACGGACAGGAGCGGTCAGCAGCAGCTGGTCGGTTTTGAGCTTATAGTCTTCGCTGAAGGTACGCATGGTAAGAACAGGTACCAGGAAAACCAGCATGGTGACTATGAACGCAAAGGTGTTTTCAATGTCTGCCGAAGCGGAATAGACATTGATAAGGAAGAAGTAGATATTAAGTACCAAAAGGAAGGCTGCCACAAAGACATAGCCAATGGGTGAAGTAAAATATGCCCTTAAGTCACGTTTGAAAATTGCGATCACTTGGTTCCAGCCTCCTTGTCCTTATGGGGTTTGTTGTGGGAAGACACGTCAACAGGCTTGTCTTCAACCAGCTTGATGAAGATATCTTCAAGAGTAAGCTCCTGATTCTTCAGCTGGAGAATGGGGTAGCCGGCTCTTGCCAGAGCGTTGAATATGGTCTTTCTGACGTCGAGATTTTCGACGGATTCAACCAGATATTCGAATGCACCGGGTTCTGCTTCGATGGTGGGCAGAACAGAACGGACACCGTCTACTGCCTTGAGCTTTGCAACGACCTGATCCTTGGGGCCGTAGATACGGAAAGAATGCTTGTGGTCGCCGGTAATAAGGGCAGACAGGTGGTCGGGAGTATCGTCTGCTACCAGTTCACCCTTGTTGATAACCAGCACGCGTTCGCAGATGGCGGAGACCTCCTGCAGAATGTGGGTGGACAGGATGATGGTACGGTTCTTGCCCAGTTCGGAAATAACGTTTCTAATTTCGATGATCTGTCTGGGGTCAAGGCCAACGGTAGGCTCGTCGAGAATAAGCACTTTGGGGTCACCCACAAGAGCCTGAGCCAGGCCGCAGCGCTGCTTATAACCTTTCGACAGGTTGCGCATAAGACGCTTCCTGTGGTCGGAAAGGCCAACCATTTCGCACACCGTGTCGATGTGTTCTTTTCTGGGCAGCTTGACGTTCTTAATGTCGTAAATGAAGTTGAGATACTCGGTTACGGACATATCGAGATACAGCGGTGGCTGCTCAGGCAGGTAGCCTATGTTTTTCTTGGCGCTGATGGGGTCGGTCAGAACATCGATACCGTTGATGGTCGCGCTGCCGTCACTGGCGGACAGATAACCGGTAATAATGTTCATCGTAGTGGATTTACCGGCACCGTTGGGGCCGAGGAAGCCAACGATTTCACCTTCGTTGATGGTGAAGTTGACGTCGGTTATGCCTCGTTTGTTGCCGTAGGTTTTGGTCAATCCTGATACTTCGATCATTTTGGGTTCCCTCCTACTGTGTGAAAAAGTGGATATGCGCTTGTTATAGTTCCGGATGATAATTAATTGTGTATCACGGTGGAAATATTCAAAAGAACAAACGAATATTATTAATCCTTAAAGTCGTATTTTCGCACTAAAATTGTCGTTTGTCAAGCCATGAACTATTACATTCTGCATAATCAATATGTCCCGTGCAAAAAAGCCGGCTGCCGGCATACGGCAGCAGCGTTCACCGTTGGCGCACAATCCGCGCTTGAATGTCCGGAACATACCATGTGTTTCGGTTATTATAGCACAACTTACAATATAATAAAAGCCAAACTTTTCAGCACATGCCACAAAAACCTAAGATATACCATATCACCTTTCACATATGCACGGTTTGTCGAAACAAAGTCGACGAATTTAAGTTGACAAACCGACCACATTATGATATATTTAACTTCGCATTTGCGGAATGTCAGTGATATCCGGAGAGATGTCCGAGTGGTTTAAGGAGCCGGTCTTGAAAACCGGTGACTCGAAAGAGCCGTGGGTTCGAATCCCACTCTCTCCGCCACTTTTTCACAAATGCCAACTCAATACAGATGGAGAAGTACCCAAGTGGCCGAAGGGGCTCCCCTGCTAAGGGAGTAGGGCGCTAATACCGCCGCGCGGGTTCAAATCCCGCCTTCTCCGCCAGAAAAGAAACCTCTTTTGTTCAAAAACAAAAGAGGTTTCTTTTCAACTAAATCCGTCCTTTCGGACGGGATAAATCCCTCTTGCGTGGGATGAAATCACTTTGTGATGA
>JAZULX010000210.1:0-2096 GCA_045603325.1 Oscillospiraceae bacterium
GCGCAGGGAACGTATAGGAAACGTCCTGCATTGTACCAGAGATTTCCGTGAGGTTTAACAGTGCCCTTGTTGATTTCGAACAGGATGTCGTCTTTTTTCATAATAAAGAACCATGAAAGGGCACCGATAGTTGCTCCGATGGGAATGATGTATATGGACACAATATCCATCCAGGGACCCCATTTTGCAATGGGTTCCATATGCAGACCGAAGCCAAGACAGATGACGCAAAGAATGACCAGCACAGCTTTGCGGCTGAGTTTCGGGAATCTGTTCTGCAGGGATTCGCCAACGGCTTCAAACATGTTTTGCAGAGAACTTACACCTGCAAATATCATAGCTGTGTAAAGGATAACGGCGAAGAATCTTCCCAGAGGAATATCCTGCAGAATTCGGGGCAGGGTGACAAACAGCAGGGAAGGACCGGCACCCACATCAAGGCCGTAAGCAAAGCAGGCAGGAATGATGACAAGAGCAGCAACCATAGCTGCAATAAGGTCAAACACAGCTGTGCGGACAGCAAGCTTCACGGCATCTTCCTTTTCGTCGAGGTAAGCACCGTAAACGATCATACCGCTGCCGGTAACGGAAAGAGAAAAGAATGCCTGGCCCATAGCCCAGACCCATACCATGGGATCCTTGAGGGCTTCCCAACGGGGAGTAAACATGAACTTGTAGCCCTCAGCGGCACCCGGCAGCATGGAAACACAAATCGCCAGAACAACGAAGATGATGAAAAATACGGGCATCATGATCTTGTTGCTTTTTTCGATGCTTTTTGCGCCCAACAGCAGAGTCAGAAGAGTGACGACAACAATAATGATGTGGAAAGGAACAACAGAATAATCATTTCCGGAAAAAGTGCCGAACCATGCATTGGTGTCAACAGTCATCAATTCGCCCGTGACGGAAGAGAAAAAGGCTTTGCAGACATAGGCAATGATTACAGCGTAACCAATAGCAATGCACATGGAGCCGATAAGGGGCAGCCAGCCCACAATGCCGCCTGCTTTACCAAGCTTTTCGCTTCGGGAAGCCCAAGCGTTACGGTATGATCCCAGCGTACCGGTTTTGGAACGCCGACCGATGGCATATTCTGCGGAAAGACCCACAACACTGAACAGCGCCACAAAGAACAAATAAGCCACAAGGAAAGCTCCGCCGCCGTAAGCACCCATTTTTGCGGGGAAACCCCAGACGTTGGCCATGCCTACAGCAGAGCCGACTGCCGAAAGGATAAAACCCCATCGACTGGAGAAAATCCGATTCTTTTTTATATCCATTTCAATTATACCTCGATATTGCTTGACTTTATCGGGGATAATCCTATAATAACAATAAGCATTTGTCAAATTTGTGGTTTTTATAAAAAGCATTAACATATTCAATGGAAGTGATATTGTGGATATAAGAAATCTAAATACGTTCATTCAGGTTGCTGAGCTGAAAAGTTTTACCAGAGCCGGAGAAAAACTGGGGTATTCCCAACCCACCATCTCTTTTCAAATCAAGCAGCTGGAATCAGAACTGGGCGTTAAGTTGTTTGACAGAATAGGCCATACTGTACGCCTGACCGATGAAGGTCGGGAAGTACTTGCCCAAGCTCAGCAGATATGTCACTTGTGTGAGGATATGATCAAGGGTGATGATCGAGGAAAAGATAGGCTTACAACGGTTCGGCTTGCAATGGCAGATTCGTTTTGTACGGCTTCGGCACTGAAAGGGTTTGACAGTTTCAGAAAAAATAACCCCGGTATTGCGCTGACAATCACAACCGGCGGAACGCCTGAACTTTTCCGGCTTTTGGATCATAATGAAGTTGATATTGTCTGCACTCTTGACAGCCATATATATGACACCGCTTACATTACCGCCAACGAGGAGAAAATCGGCGTTCATCTTGTTGCGCCTGCCGGTATGCTTGATACAAATGAAAGCATTACCATGGAAAAACTCACAAGCCTGCCTTTTTTGCTCACGGAAAAGGGAATGAGCTATCGCCGAATTCTTGATGAACGCCTTGCCATGGAATCCCTGGAGATTACACCTGTGCTTGAGATTGGCAACGCATATTTGGTTTGCCAGTTGGTTGAAAA
>JAZULX010000211.1:0-2028 GCA_045603325.1 Oscillospiraceae bacterium
GGTCATGAACAGCTCGAAACGCTCGGTAAGACGCTTGTCGCCGGGGCAGCGTTTTGCCAGAGGAGACACCTCAACGGGATGGTCAGTGATAGATGTGGGCTGGATGAGCTTGTCCTCAACTCTCTGGTCGAAGCATTCGTACAGCAGGTTGCCCCAGGTCTTTTCCTTGGGCAGTTCGATGCCGATGCTCTTGGCAGCTTCCAGAGCTTCTTCATCGGTGTTGATGGCCATGAAGTCGATGCCGGTATACTTCTTGACAGCCTCCGCCATGGTCATGCGGGCAAAGGGAGGAGTCAGGTCAACTTCGGTGCCCTGATAATTGATAACAGTGCCGCCGGTAACGGCCTTGGCACAGGCTACGAAGATGCCTTCGGTTCTGTCCATCATGTCGTGATAATCGGCATAAGCCTCATAGAACTCAACGGTGGTGAATTCGGGGTTGTGCTTGGGGTCCATGCCTTCGTTGCGGAACAGACGGCCGATCTCATAAACTCTTTCCAGACCGCCGACAATAAGACGCTTCAGATGCAGCACGGTGGCGATACGCATATACATATCAAGGTCGAGAGTGTTGTGGTGAGTTACGAAAGGACGGGCGTTGGCACCGCCGGAGATGGTGTTCAGGACGGGAGTTTCCACCTCAAGATAGTTCATATCGTCCAGATAGGAACGCACGGTTTTGATTATCTTTGTTCTGGCTTCGAAAGTCTTTCTGACTTCGGGGTTCATGATAAGGTCAACGTATCTCTGACGATAGCGCAGTTCCTGATTGGTAAGACCGTGGAACTTTTCGGGCAGAGGACGCAGAGACTTGCTCAGCAGCTTGATACCGGTGCAATGAACAGATATCTCGCCGCGTCTGGTGCGGAACACGAAGCCGCTGACGCCCACGATATCGCCGATATCGAACTTCTTGAACTCTGCAAAAGCTTCTTCGCCCAGTTCGTTGATGCGGACGTAAATCTGCATCTTGCCGGTAGCGTCGTGGATATCGCAGAAGAAAGCTTTGCCCATGTTGCGCTTGCTCATGATTCTGCCGGCGATGGCAACGTCGGCATTTTCCAGCTGTTCAAAGTTTTCAACTATCTCGGAATTGAGATGGGTGCGTTCATACTTGGTAACGGTAAAGGGATCGTTGCCGGCATTCTGCAGCTCTGCCAGCTTTTCGCGGCGGATACGAGCCTGTTCCGACAGTTCTTCCTCGGTCTGGACCTGGTCTTCCAGAACCTGGTTTTCCATATTGTCAGCCAATTTTTTTCTTCCTTTCGGTATGTTTATCTTGAAACGGAAATCACTTTATAATGAAGTACGCCGATGGGTGCATCTACCGCCACATCGTCGCCTTCCTGTTTGCCCAGAAGAGCTTTGCCAAAGGGAGCATCGTCGGAAATGCGGCTTTCGTCGGGATCTGCTTCCTGAGAACCCACAATGTACCACACCTCAATGTCGCCGGTTTCCATATCCTGAACCTCAACCTTGGAGCCAAGACCGACCACGGAGCTCTGAACCTCGGTTTCTTCAATAATAACTGCGTTGGCAATAATATTCTCTACCTCGGCGATGCGGGAATAGAGCTTGCCCTGTTCGTTTTTGGCTTCATCATATTCGCTGTTTTCGGACAGGTCGCCAAAGGAGCGGGCTTCTTTGATAAGCTCGGCAACTTCCTTTTCTCTGGTGGTTTTCAGATACAGCAGTTCCTGCTCCAGTTCGCTGAGCCTTTCGCGGCTGAGTTTAAACTCTTTTGCCATTTTCAAATGACCTCCGATTATTAATTTCCTGAATGGATATTATATGTTGTTTGTATTGTTCTGTCAAGCGGCTTCAAGTATCAGTCTATGGCCGTTTTTGTCAGATGGACTGCCTGAATGAGCTGTTCGTCCTCAGAATAGTCCAGCTGATCATAATACAAAAGTGCAAACTGCTCGTTGTCTACCTCTATCTCATATTCGGGGGTAACTCCGGTTTCTGCAAGAGATTTGCCGCTGGGGGTGAAATACTCGCCCACCGACAGCACTATCGCAGAGCCGT
>JAZULX010000212.1:0-3879 GCA_045603325.1 Oscillospiraceae bacterium
GAGCCTGTGGGCGAAATGGCTCCTCAAACCAACCTGTATCCCGATATTGCCAACAACTCCGACCTGCTGCTGTTCTGGGGCTGCGACCCTGAGACTACTCCTCTGGGTGTTGTGAGCCATATGCCCAGCCGTCTTTGCTACTGGCTGACAGAACTCGGCATCAAGAGCGTTTACGTTTGTCCCGACCTGAACTACGGCGCTGCCGTCCATGCAGACAAATGGATCCCCATTCTGCCCAACACCGACGCCGCTTTGCAGCTGGCGATCGCATACATCTGGATTACCGAGGACCTTTACGACAAGGAATACATAGCCACTCATGCCTACGGATTCGACAAATTCGAGGACTATGTTCTGGGTCGTGAGGACGGAATCCCCAAAACTCCCGAATGGGCTTCCGAAAAGTGCGGTGTCAAGGAATGGACCATCAAAGCTCTGGCCCGGGACTGGGCAAAAAAGACAGCCAGCATCATCCACGGTAACGGCGGCTGCTACATCAGAGGTCCCTATTCCTCTGAACCTGCACGTCTGGAAGTCATGCTCCTTGGTATGCGCGGTCTCGGCAAACCCGGCGTGCATCAGGCCAAAATGATTGAATGGAACCTGTGGAACCGGGATTTCCCCGTTCCCTATCAGGGTCAGTTTACTCCTCAGATGCCCCATATCTGCGACGCTCTGCGTCCTGTGGACGGCGACGTACCCGAGGAAATAAACATGAAGCGTTTCGTTCTCAACGACGCTCAGAAAGAAAGAGCTCCGGAGCTGATCGACCTTTTCAAACAGCTGCCTGCGCCCAAGCAGTTTATCCCCAGAACCCTTATTCATAAAGCGATTCTTGAAGGTCATGCCGAATGGCGCGGACTGCAGTGCTTCTCGTCCAGTCAGCAGCCCGATGCCAACAACTACCGCAAACCTACTCAGCAGTTCCAGTTTGAGCCGATGCAGTATCCCAGGCCAGGTCTTTCGCAGGTTCATATGATATGGACAGATGCTCCGTGTCAGGTAACCTGCTGGAACAACGGCAACCTGACCGCAAAAGCTATGCAGCACGAGTCCATTGAAACCATCGTGGCTCAGCATCCATGGCTGGAGAACGACTGCTATTTTGCAGATATTATCTTCCCCGTCGTTACCAAGCACGAAATGAACGATCTGGGCAACGATATGTCCAGCGGCAACTTTGTTTCTGTTTACCTTGAGCAGCCCTGCTGCCCTCCTGTTGGCGAATCCGTTTCCGACTTCGACGTATGTGCAAGAGTTGCGGAAAAGCTGGGTAAAGAGTATTACGACGCTTACACCGGCAACCTTTCAGAGGAAGAACGCGTACGGCTGTTCTACAAGGCCACCGGCTGTGAGGATTACATGACCTGGGAAGAATTCCAGAAGCGTAAGATATACGTTGTTCCCTGCAAGCTGCAGGAAGAGGTTGAGGATTTGCCTGCAGGTCTTTATGATTTCTATAACGATCCGGATAACAATCCTCTGACTACTCCCACAGGCAAGCTGGAATACTTCTCCACGGAGATCCACAAGAATACTCCCAACGATCCCGAACGCATGCCTGTTCCTCATTGGGTGGAAAAGAGTGAAAGCCACGACGAGCGCCTTTCCAGTGAGCGCGCAAAAGACTATCCACTGCTTTGTATGTCCAACCACGGACGCTGGCGTATGCACGCCCAGTGCGATGATATTATCTGGAACCGTGAAGTAGAAACCATGAAGATACGCGGTAAGGACGGATATCAGTACGAGCCTGTGTGGATGCATACCTCCGAAGCTGAAAAGCGCGGCATCAAACACGGCGATATTGTTAAGGTGTTCAATGAGCGTGGCATTGTCCTTTGCGGCGCTTACGTTACCGAACGTCTTATCCCCCGCACCTGCTATGTGGATCACGGTTCACGTCTTGACCCCATCATCCCCGGTTGGCTGGACAGAGGCGGTGCCATCAACACCATCACTCCCACCTCCCAGACCTCCAAAAACGCCACCGGTATGGCTGTAAGCGGTTTCCTGGTGGATGTTCAGAAGGTTACCGACGAGGAAATTGAAGGCTGGAAGCGAGATTATCCCGAAGCCTTTGCAAGAAAAATCGATCCCGATGCCGGCGTTTGTCTGGAAGGCTGGCTGATTGGTGATGCAAGAAAGGAGACTGACAATGGCTAAAGCATTCGTAATAGACGTTGCAAAATGCAGCGGCTGCTATAACTGCCAGCTGGCATGCAAGGATGAACACTGCGGCAATGACTGGACTCCTTATGCAAAACCCCAGCCCATGACCGGCCAGTTCTGGTGCAAGGTTCAGGACAATGTCAGAGGCACCATACCCAAGGTCAAAATTCACTACATATCCAAAATGTGCGGTCACTGCCGCAATGCGGTATGTATGGATGTTTGCGAACACGGTGCGATTTATCGCCGTGACGACGGATTTGTTATCATCGATCCCGAAAAATGCACCGGCTGCAAAAAGTGTCAGCAGGCCTGCCCTTACGAAGCCATATACTTCAACGAAGAACTGGGTATCGCCCAGAAATGTACAGGATGCGCTCATCTGCTGGACAACGGGTTCAAGCAGCCTCGCTGTTCAGAAGCCTGCCCCACCGATGCAATGGTTTTCGGCGAAGAAGAGGATCTGGCAGACCTGATAAAAGACGCTGTTGTTCTGCAGCCCGAAGCAGGTCTTGGCCCCAGAGTGTATTACAAAAACATCCCCGGCAGATTCATCGGAGCCACCATATATGACCCTGTTGAAAAGGAAGTCATTATTGGTGCAAAGTGTGTGCTTACCGGTGCCGAAAAGACTTACGAAACCGAGACCGACAGCTACGGCGATTTCTGGTTCCGTGATCTTTCTGAAACAGAGTTCCGTCTTGAGATAACCGCAGAAGGCTTTAAGCCTCTGGTATTTGAAAAACTGGATACTCATAACGATATCAACCTCGGCGACGTGCCGATGGAAAAGATTTAACTGAAATCAGAATTCCTTCTTATATCGTATATCGTAAAACTGCCCCTGTCATTCTGTGGGAGTGCAATGACCGAAGAATCTTTTAAGATCCTTCGCTTTGCTCAGGATGACAGGGGTAGTTATTGCATAACAAAATGGGGACTTCTCCATTTCCGATACCATATTTAAAATGACAAGCATAACAAAGACCCCGCCACGGAAGTGACGGGGTTGATCGTTGATTTACTTATTGAAAATCTTATAGATATCGTCGAAAGGATCGGCTTCGGCGGACTTTTCTTCGAAGATGGGAGCTGCGGATGCAGCGCCGTCGGAGAATACGCCGGCAGCGGGAGCCATAACGGGACCTTTTTCGCTGTCGAATCCGGTGGCGATAACGATAACACGCATTTCATCCTGCATGGTTTCATCGAATGCGGCACCGAAGATGATGTTGGCATCCTGGTTGGCCTTTTCTTCGATGAGGTCTGCAGCTGCGTAGACCTCTTCCAGAGCGATATCCACAGAGCCGGTGATGTTGACCAGAACACCGCGGGCACCGTCGATAGAGGTCTCCAGCAGAGGAGACTGAACAGCCATCATAGCTGCTTCTTCCGCCTTGTTCTTGCCTTCGGCACGGCCAACGCCCATATGGGCATGACCGGCATCTTTCATGATGGCGGTAACGTCGGCAAAGTCGAGGTTGATGAAGCCGGTGTTCTTGATAAGATCGGAAATGCTGGTAACAGCTTCTTTCAGAACATCGTCGGCAATTTCGAAAGCGTTGGCCAGAGTGATCTTCTGGTCGGTTACTTCCTGCAGACGTTCGTTGGGTATGATGATGAGGGAGTCCACAGCTTCACAAAGATCATCAATACCGGATTCAGCCTGCTTCATACGGCGGGAGCCTTCGAACTTGAAGGGTTTGG
>JAZULX010000213.1:0-8860 GCA_045603325.1 Oscillospiraceae bacterium
CTTTTCAGCTGCTTACGCCACAGATACTTCCTTGGTAAGTCCATTGACGTAGAATTCTCCGGTGTCTGTTCTGATTTTCCACACCGGAACCAGTCTTGCCGCGCCCAGTGAAGGCGTGGCTTCTTCTATATATCCCTGAGATACTTCTTCAATTGAAGTGCACAGCCAGCCCAATTCGTCCTGGCTGGAAAGAAAGCTCACCAGCGCTGTTACGGCAGACACGCATTTTTCGCTGCCCATGTGCCCCTGATATGTGCTGTACCACACACCGGTCACTTCTGCAAGGCAGTAATTGTCGTAGCTCAAAATTGCCTGCGAACTGTACACCGGAACGCCTTCAAGGCTTTGGGTTGCCGTCACCAGATATTTACCGGCCGATTCACGAGTCAGTGTAACGTCGCCGTGTATTGAAAAGCCCATACTTTCAAGCAGCGTCTGCCCTGCCTGAGCAATGTCTGCTCCGGCGTTTTCTTTTTCCGTCAGCACTGCGCTGAACGCTCCGCTTTTGTGAAACTCCGCCGCGCCTTTCTGGCCCACATAGCTGTTGCTTACCAGGCCTTCGCCTTCATCCATCAGCATGGCAGATCCCAAAAGGAGTGACGCTGCGTTTTGTTCCGCAGTGCTGTCTCCGTCCAGTTCCAGTTCATACAGTTCCAGTTCCCGGGGCACCACCGACCAGTCCAGTTCTATTCCCCTTTTTTGAAATATCTGTTCCAGTTCCTGACCGGCTTTTTCGTCGCTGTTTTTTGTCTGCCTGATTTGCGGGATGACAAGTATCAGCAGGAACACATTGACCAGCACCAACGCCAGCAGAAACACATTTTTAATTTTTGATGCCTGCATGTCACCCCTCCTTTCCTATTCCGCCTGCCATCCGGCAGCAAGGGTTTCCGTTCCGTTATCTGTATAGACCACTTCCAGGCGTCCGTCTTTCATTGCCGCAGCCTGGACAGCGGGCAGCAAGGTTTCGGTCATGTCGGTTTTGGCATAACTTCGCAGCCACGCAGTGATTCTTGTTATCTCTCCGCCTTCCAATACCACCTGAGCGCCGGTTCCCGTGGCGGTTATCACCCGAACCCCGGACACATAATAGTCAAAGTTCAGGGTGTATGCGCCGTCTTCATATTTCTCTCCGGAGAAATACAGCTTCGCCTCTCCGGGTGAAATCAGCTCCATCAATGTGGCCCTGGCAAGTTCTATTCTGTCTGCAGCGGAAACATTTCTTGCGCCGTTTTCCGGGGCATTGAATGTAAGCAGACCGCCTGTCTCAAGTCTGAGCATGGAATTGTTGGCGGTGAACACCTCATCCCCGTTATCTTCGATATATGAGCTGTCGGAATAAGGGTTGAATCCCAGATATGACGCCACCGTTTCACGCAGCTGCGCAGTCACGGGCTGGGCAGTTATCCGGGTCGGAATCGGTTGGTTATCTATAAGGCAAAAGCTTTCGATATCTTCAAAAGAGCTTTCTGTCCGGGCCATTTCAAACGCAAAACTTACGTTGTTCGGGCGGTAAATATCCACCTCTGCTGCAATATCTTCCCGAAGTTCGATGGCGCAGCTGTGCCATTCGTCTTCTGTGCGGTAGCAAAGTGTCTCTCCGCTGTCGTCCAGAGAAATAACAAACATTTCCGCCGTTGGATCCTCCGCAGCAGACGGCAGACCGACTCCAAGCCATGCAGCCAGTGCAGACAAATGCACCTGACCGGGAAATTCATAGAATATACCCTGCATAGAAAGCTTTTCCATCACCGTTTCCGGCTGAACCGTTTCTGCCTGACCCATGGTGCCCAATGCTTCGCCCAGGTACTTGCCCAAGCTGTCATACATTTGCTCAACAATGTCACTGTTGTATACAGCAGCATAACGACCGTAAGCGTTCATAACCGCCATTTTTACCGGTCTGGACGCTTCTGACACAGTGTTACCCTCAGCAACCGATGCTGTTTCTTCGCTTTTCTCTGCAACAAACGGCAGTTTCAGATTATAGTAACTGTTGGCCACAATGGTCAGATACACAGCAGAACACGTCAGGGCAATCAGCAGAAAGGTTTTGGTCAGTTCGATTATCTTTCTTTTCATGCGCTGCCTCACCTTTTGATGGGCAGGGTCACTGTCATGGTGGTGCCTTCACCCTGCTTGCTGCGGATATCTATATCGCCGTTGTGGGCCTGAACGATTTCTTTTACGATAGACAGTCCCAAACCGGAACCGCCTGCCTCGCGGGATCTGGCCTTATCCACGCGGTAGAATCTGTCGAACAGTCTGGGCTGATCTTCTTCGGGAATACCCACACCGTTGTCAGACACGGAAATACTGACTTTTTCGCCCATGGTCCAGGCAGAGATTTCTATTCTGCCTCCATCGGGCGTATATTTGATAGCGTTGGAAACGATGTTCATGATAACCTGTTCCATGCGTTCCTTGTCTGCATAGATGACCGGCAGATTCTTTTCCATCTCCAGCAGCAGCTCATGGCCATGGTTCTGAGCATCAATAATAACAGCGTTGTACACGTTCTGAACAGCTTCTGCAATGCCAAAATCGGTGAAATTCATCTCCATCTTGCCGTAATCGAACCGTGACAGCGTGAGCAGGTCCTGCACTATTCTCGTCATACGGTCAGCTTCACTGAGGATGACTCCAAAGAAACTTGCTTTCATGTCCGGAGGCAGATCGTCACCGGCATCGATAAGGGTTTCTGTGTAGCTTTTGATATTTGTCAGCGGGGTTCTCAGTTCGTGGCTGACATTAGCCACAAATTCCCGGCGCATTTCTTCGGATTTCCTCTGGGCAGTAACGTCGTGGATAACTGCCAGCACACCGCCCTGGGATTCGTCGGCGGAAAACGGTGCCAAAGACAGTTCCAGGTCACTTTTGCCAACTTTCATCTGTGCGGATATAGGTTCGCTGCCGGACTGTTCCAGAATTTCCTCAAGGGGCGAAATCGAGCCGAAAATATCGTCGTAAACAACACTTTCGTCCATTTCCCTGCGAAGCATCCTTGCACTGGCGGGGTTGGACTGGATGACATTGCCGTTCCTGCTGAAGGCTACAACGCCGTCCGTCATATGCAGGAACAGAGTTGACAGTTTATCACGTTCGGAGTTTATCTCGTCCATGGTGCTTTGCAGCACGCCTGCCATCTCGTTGAAGTTTTCGGTCAGTACGCTTATCTCGTCCCGGGAATGGACCTCAATGCGCTCACCGAAATCACCTTCTGCAACGCGCATAGTGCCTTCTGTCAGCCTTTCGATGGGGTTGATCATTATTTCAGCCAGCAGAAAACTCAGCACCACGCAGATAACAAGGCCAAGGGCAAGAGACTGGAAAATAATCATGATTATCTGAGAGTTCAGATTGTCAACAGTCTGCTTGTTGTCACGAATATAAACGATGTATTGGTTGTCCCCGTTGAAAATCGGTATGGCAACGTCCATATATGAGTTGATGATGCTTCTTTCCTGACCTACCTGACCCGTCATGGCAGTAAGAATATTGTCTGTTATCTCCTGGCCGAACTCCGATTCGTCTGTGGAGCCGCAGAGGTAAACGCCGTTTTCGTCAAGAATATAGGCATTTCGGCTGCCAAGGTCTATCGCCAGGTCAGATTGAGCCATAACCAGCTCATACAAGTTTTCCGGCCCGTCGGCAGCTGCGTCCGTAAGGCGCAGCAGAAAATCCTCGGAAAAGGAAGTTCCCATCTGCTCATAAAACTCACCGAGATAGAAGCTGCCTACACCGTTTATAAGAAACGATGCGACAACTATCATCAGCGCGATGATGAGCAGTACCATTATCATTACAAGCTTCATACGAAGTGAGCGCATGAGCATACGACCTTTCTTTCAGTTGGCAGTTTTCAGGCAACAGCCAACTAATAATAAACTATATCCACATATCTGCCGTGGCTGGTAAGAATATCTTTCAGTTCACCAACAATGGCGCTTTTGACAGAAACGCCAAGTTTGTTATCGTCCTTATAGGCAGGGTTCAGGGCTCTGCCAAGGTAGATTTTCAGCTCGGTGCAGTCCTCAATAAGCTGTTTTGCGATAAATGATGCACCGTTTTCCATGTCCAGCAGGCTGAAATCTTCCTTGAACGGTCCGTTTTCAAAATAGTCCTTGACTATTTCAAGGGTTTTGGCCATGGTAACAACGCCTTCAGTCACAAGGTCCACTCCGTCCATAAAGGATATGGGCGGAATACCCATGCCGTCGTCGTCCATGTCCAAGGGTATTACTTCCTGACCCGTTATGCGTCCCACCATCTGAGCGGTTGTGCCTCCGCAGACTATCTTTATTCCGGGATCGGCCATGAACGCTTTTACCATCTCACGGTCTTTTTCCTTGTCCTCAGCAGGTCCGAAAATTAGGCTGACGGGAGTGTCTTTCATGACCTTGATGACCATGGCCGTGGTGTCGTCCGCAGGCTGGCCGAAGTAAAGGTCATTGATTTTTTCCGTAAGAGCGTATGCAAGCATCTGGGAAGTTGGATAATACGCTGCATTTTCCTCCAGCCACTTCGCCAGAGAATCCCAGGTCCAGTCGAAACTGAACACATTGTCTGCCGCAGCATTTACTGCGCCGTCGGAGGTTACAACTATCAAGTCGCCGGGTATAAGCTGTTCTGATGCTTCCCTGATTATCTTATCGCTCATTATGAGGCGTTTGTAATCAAGCTGTGATGCCTGTCCTCCCCGGACGAACCAAGTTACGGGGTTGTCGTACTCAACGAACACAGCCTCTCCGTCGGGCTGAACCTTGACCACGGAAAAAGTGCAGTAGGATATACCTCTTTCGCTGCATATGGGCAGCGTCTTGACCACAGTATCCACCGCAGTTTCAACATCCGCACCGCCTGCCAGCATGGTAGACAGTATGGTACCGGTCATGGTTGACATAATATTTGCTTTTACGCCGCTGCCCATACCGTCTGCCAGAACACCCATAAAGGTTCCTTCATCCCGGCGCAGCATAACACGGTCGCCGCAAAGCTCTTCGTCATAGTGGTGCAAGCTTCTCCAGCCCACGTCCAGAACTACTTTCATTATTCTTCGCCCTCCCGCTCAAGCTGAGCCTTGAGCATATCCAGCGTCAGCTTGGTCTCGGCAGTAGTTTCGCCAAGAAGGCTGGCGATCTGCTGAGCGACGGTCATCTGCTTGTCAATGACCTTCTGGGCCATAGCCATGTTTCGCTCGGCCTGTTTGCGGCGTTTGGCCACCTTTTTCTGTTCTGCGGTAACGTCCAGAAACAGACCCAGAGCCACATCCTGATCTTTCATATATGCCATATTCTCAGTCAGCGTAAGTCCGTATTCCGGCAGCTCCAGCTTTTTGTTCTGGATACTGAGCTTGACGTTCAGGACATACAGGAAGTCCGACGGATCCATGATCTCAAAAATATACTTTTTCAGTGCCTGATCACGGGTCATGCCAAAGGCACGGCATGCAGCCTGGTTGAACTCGATGATGCGCTGCTGCTGGTCAACGATGATGGCAATAAGCGGCATGGCGTCAACAGCAAAGTTTGCAACTCGCTCTGCCTTGCGTCGCAGCAAGGTCATGCAGATATCCTGTTCAGTCTCGCCGCGCAGTACGGCAATAGCCTTTTCCCGGCAGGTACCGTAACCGCAGGCACCGCAGTTGATAGCGGCAGCGGGATCGTCAAGGCCCATTTCCTGCATGGTCTTTGCGATTTCTTCATCGTCGGGCATATTGTTTTCCACGGGCCATGTGATAACAGGACGTTTGAAGTACACATCCTTTTCGTTGATCTCCGGCTGGAAATTATGCTTTTCAACATAATCCTGGATGCGGAGACAGGTTTCCATCTTTCCGCAGGCTCTTTTCAGCTTTGAGGAACCGCCGACACAGCCACCGAAACAGGCGTTCATCTCAATAAAGCAGCCGGAAAGGCGGCCTTCTTTTATCTCTTCGCAAACTTCGATGCAGTTTTCGATACCGTCCACATACACGGGATGGTACCCGTTGGTTCTGCCGCTTTCACGCAGGCAGCGGGACATACCGCCGGGAATAGGATATACGTTCAGCTTGCCGCCGGCATTACCTGTCAGAGACGCTTCACCGCAGCGTTCAAGATCAACGCCTGCGGACTCAAACCAGTCAGCCAGTTCGGAGAAGCTGATAACACCGTCAACCTCGGTGCTGTTGCGAACATCGCTGGCTTCGTCATAGCCTGCAAGACATGCTCCGCAGTATATTACCGCACTGTTGCTGTTGCGTTTTTTGATAAGTCTTGCTCCGGAGATCATAGGCGTAGATACCGGCGCCAGCTGGTCAGCCAGTTCGGGATAGTATTTCTCAATAAGCTGGTTGACGGAAGGGCAGGCGGAAAGGATTATATTCTTCATTTTTCCCGTTTCTGCCAGATTCAAATACTCATAAAACGCTGCTGCCGCACCTTCGGCAGAGGATGCCGCACCGGCAAACCCAAGCAGCCTTGCACCGGCGCAGACGGTTTCCATGGATTTGACATCGAAAACGCCCAAAATGGCAGGGTTCATCAGCAGGAAAACCTGGCGTCCCTGCTCTATAAGGTCTATGGCTTTTGCCACGTCAACAGAGGTGCGTATGGCATCGTGACCGCAGACATGGTAGCAGATACCGCAGCGGATACACCGCTCGGAATCGATGGTAACTTTGTTTTTCCGCACCCGGATAGCGCCCACAGGGCAGCTTCTTACGCATTTATAGCAGGCACGGCAGTTGTGACTGAGAATAGAATAAAGGCTCATTGGCTCGCCTCCGCAGTTTTGTATTCAGTAAAGCAGTAGTTCACGTCAACATCGCCGTCAATACCGTTTATTCGGCCACTGCTGGTGTACTGCCACATTTGGAAATCAAATGGGAAAACCGGTGTATCCGTATAGTCCGCCAGCCAGAAATCAAAAACCATAAGCCTTTCCAGATCAAAATGCTCTATGGACGCATTCTGGCCAAAATATATCATCGGAGTGTAACCGGCATAAGCAATGGTCTCGCAGAAAGCCATGGCGCAGTCGGTCACTTCCTGAGCGGTCATGGAGTATGTTCTGGCTTCGGTGTTTTCAACAAACTCCCAGTCAAAAACAACGGGGTAGGTTATATCCCAGCCCTTAAGAAGTCCCAAAACAAATTTGGCCTCTTCAACCGCTTCTTCAACGCTTGTTGCCTGAGAGAAGAAATACACGCCCACATCCACCCCTGCTTTCAGGGCTTCGCGCATATTTGTTTTGAAATATTCGTCGGCATACACTTTGCCTTCGGTGTATCCTCTGTATCCCGCCCGAATCATGGCAAATTCCACTCCGGTTTTGGCAACCGCGTCCCAGTCTATCTCGTTCTGATGCTCCGAAACATCTATGCCCCAGAACAGCGGTTCTTTTTCGACCACTTCCGCACCCGCCACGGGAACGTATTCCTTTTCAGGTGCGCCCGGTTTTTCAATTCGTGTTATGTACAACGTTGGTGTTTCTTCTTCCATCGGCTCGGCAGCAGCAGGCTCTTCTGTCACATCGTCGCCGGCGTCTTTCCCCGGTGCCACTGCTGCAACAATCAGCAGTACAACCAGAATCACTGCAGCAGCCGCCACGGCAGCAGCAAACTTTATGTCCTTTTCTGCAAATGCCCGAATACGGCTCAGTATAAGCTGAAGCTTTGACTGTTCTGCATTGCTTTCCTCTGCATCAGGCTCTGCTTCGGAAAGTTCTTCTGCCTCAGTAACCTCTTCTTGGGTTTCCTCGTCAGTTTCGGTTTCTTCCTCAGAAGAAACTTCGTCCTCTTCGGTATCTTCTTCGGCAGGAATTTCTTCCTTCTCCGATTCTTCGGGTTCCCGTTCAGGTTCAGGTTCCTGCTCAGGTTCATCCTCAATTTCAGGTTCATCCTCGATTTCGGGTTCCTGCTCCGGAGGAAAAGCCGCTGCTTCCAAAGCCTTTAGGGCCTGTTCAACTTCGGAATTCTCGGGTTCAAATATATCCATGAGATCATGCTCCATAAGTGTACCTCATTACAGAATCGCATTTTGTCGATTTCTTATGCGAATGTGCGCAAAAATCGACATTTTAATCATTATACCAACAATACGCAAAAAGTGCAATTTAATAATAAAGTACAAATCAGTATTGTTTACTCTTTTTGTTTCGTATGTTAAAATAACAAAAACAGTATGACATTAAGGAGGATATTCCCCATGAAAATAGTTGTGCTCGACGGTTACGCCGCCAATCCCGGCGACATGAGCTGGGACGCCATCGCCTCTTTGGGCGAGTTTGAATATCACGACAGAATAAACCACGCCGATGCAGCCAAAACCATCGGCGATGCAGAGATCGTTTTGACCAACAAGGTTCCCATAACTGCCGAAATCATGGACAGCTGCAAAAACCTGAAATACATCGGTGTTTTGGCAACCGGCTATAACATCATCGACACCGCAGCAGCCAAGGCTCGAGGCATCACCGTTTGCAACATTCCCGCTTACAGCACCACTTCCGTTACTCAGTTCGTGTTTGCGCTGATGCTGGAATACTGCTGCCATGTGGCTCACCATTCCGACACCGTTCATGCAGGCAAATGGGCATCCCACCCTGACTTTACCTATTGGGACTACCCGTTGGTGGAGCTTTGGGGCAAAACTCTTGCCGTTGTGGGCTTTGGTTCCATCGGCCGCAGTGTATCCACAGTTGCTCAGGCTCTGGGCATGAAAGTGCTTGCAGTTGCCCACCACCCCGAAAAAGTCGGCGATACAGGCGGAGCTGAGCTTGTTACCATGGACGAAGCATTTGCACAGGCAGATTTTATTACGCTCCACACTCCCTTGACTGCCGAGACCACCAACCTCATCAACAGCGATTCCATAGC
>JAZULX010000214.1:0-3978 GCA_045603325.1 Oscillospiraceae bacterium
GGCAAAACCATGGTTCAGCACCAGTTGGCAAAGTGGTCGGATGCAGACATTATTGTCTATCTCGGCTGCGGTGAACGCGGCAACGAAATGACCCAGGTTCTGGACGAATTCAGCGAGCTGAAAGACCCTCACACCGGCAGACCGCTGATGGAACGCACCATACTTATTGCCAACACCTCCAACATGCCTGTTGCTGCCCGTGAAGCGTCCATATACACCGGAATGACCATTGCCGAATATTACCGCGACATGGGGTACCATGTGGCACTGATGGCAGACTCCACTTCCCGGTGGGCTGAGGCGCTGCGTGAGATATCCGGCCGTCTCGAGGAAATGCCTGCGGAGGAAAGCTTCCCGGCATACCTGCCTTCACGACTGGCAGGGTTTTATGAAAGAGCGGGATTTATGAAGAATCTCAACGGCAGCGAAGGCTCGGTTACCGTTATAGGCGCCGTATCCCCTCAGGGCGGCGACTTTTCAGAACCTGTGACTCAGAACACCAAACGCTTTATCCGCTGTTTCTGGGCGCTGGACAGGTCTCTGGCCTATGCCCGCCATTTCCCATCCATCAACTGGACCGAATCCTATTCGGAATATGTTTCCGATCTTGAAAAATGGTTTGCAGACAATCTTGGGGCGGACTATATGCGTATGCGTCAACGCCTGATCTCCATCCTGAACGAGGAAACATCCCTGCAGGAGATAGTCAAGCTCATAGGCTCCGACGTTTTGCCCGACAGCCAGAAGCTGACAATCGAAACCGCAAAGGTCATACGCCAGTGCTTCCTGCAGCAGAACGCTTTCCATGCGTCGGACACCTACACTCCCCTTGAAAAACAGCGGGACATGATGCGGCTGATACTACATCTGCACGATCAGACCTCTGTGCTGGTGTCAAAATCCATTCCCATCAGCCAGATGACGGCTACAGGTATATTCTCCGAAACGGCATCCATGAAATTTGCCCTGGGTGAAGGGGAAAAGCCCGAGACCTTTGTGCATAAGATAGACGAGGCGCTGAAAGAAATACTGACAACCAATAACTGATAGTTAGTTATCCAAGAGGTAATTTTATGCGAATAGAATACACCGGATTAAATGAAATACAGGGTTCCCTTGTGGCCCTTGAAGGGGTTTCCGGGGTTGGATATGACGAACTGGCAGAGCTTAGTCTGCCGGATGGCAGCCGACGTTACGGACGTGTTATAACCATCGATGGTGACCGTGTTATACTTCAGGTGTTTGAGGGCACCGAAGGTATAGATACCCAGCGGGTGAACACCAGATTTACCGGCACACCCATAACCCTTGCCCTTTCCAAAGAGATACTGGGGCGAGTTTTTGACGGCACCGGCAAACCGCTGGACGGTGTCCGGGAGCTTTTCCCGGAACAGCGCCGGGATATCAACGGCAGCGCCATCAATCCCGTCATGCGTCAGTATCCAAAAAACTGTATACTCACCGGCATCAGTTCAATTGACGCAGCCGCTACCCTTATTCGAGGGCAGAAGCTGCCTATCTTCTCCGGAGCCGGCATGAGCCACAATGAACTGGCTGCACAGATCGTGCGTCAGGCAAAGGTCATGGGCGACAATGAGGGCTTTGCCATCGTTTTCTGCGCCATGGGTGTCAAGAACGATACGGCGGAATATTTCAAGAAAGAATTCCGGCAGTCCGGCGCCATGGGACGTGTTGTCATGTATCTGAACATGGCTTCCGACCCGGTCATCGAGCGCATACTGGCACCGCGCTGCGCACTTACTGCCGCAGAGTACCTGGCTTTCTGCCACGGGATGCATGTGCTGGTGGTCATGACAGATATAACCTCATACTGTGAGGCTCTCCGTGAGTTTTCCGCATCAAAGGGCGAAATACCTTCCCGCAAAGGCTTCCCGGGATACATGTACTCCGACCTGGCATCTCTTTACGAGAGAGCCGGAATGATAAGAGGTCAGGCAGGCAGCGTCACTCAGGTGCCTATACTGACCATGCCCAACGACGATATTTCCCACCCCATCCCCGACCTTACCGGTTACATCACCGAAGGACAGATAGTCCTGTCCCGCTCACTGGAGCAAAAAGGCGTGTATCCGCCGGTAAACATTCTGTCGTCTCTGTCCAGACTGATGAAGGACAGCATCGGCGAAGGCTACACCAGAGAAGACCATGCAGACCTGTCCAACCAGCTGTTTGCGGCGATATCCTCGGTGGAAGAAGCCAGAAGCCTTGCGTCCGTTATAGGTGAGGATGAACTGTCGGAAACCGACAAGAAGTACATCGAATTTGGAAAACGGTTTGAAAACGAGTTCCTCAACCAGAGCAAACGGGAAGACAGAACCCTTGACCAGACCCTTGACCTGGGCTGGGAACTTCTGAGCATACTGCCCAGAAGCGAGCTTACACGAGTGTCTTCCACGGTGCTGGATAAGTATTATAAGGAGTGATATAAATGTCATCAACTCCTGCAACAAAAGGCAATCTGCTGGCAGCCAAGGCATCCCGTGCTCAGGCAAAAAACGGGTTTGACCTGATGGACAGAAAGCGCAATATTCTCATCCGCGAGCTGATGGGGCTTATAGACAAGGCTGCTGAACTGCAAAAGAGCATCGGCACCACGTTTTCCGATGCTTATGCCACCATGGTTGAGGCCAACCTGTCCACAGGCGGCTGCGGAAACATCGCCGGAGCCGTTCCCATTGACAACAGTCTGAACCTGCGTTACCGCAGCGTTATGGGTGTGGAGCTGACTTCTGTTGTGTCGAAGGCCGAAACAGACCTGACCCGTATGCCCTATGGCTTTTCGGGGACGTCATCTGCGCTGGATGATGCGTACTTCAAATTTGCCGAGGTAAAGGAGCTGTCGCTCCGGCTGGCTGAAACGGAAAACGCCATATACCGCCTTGCCTGGGCAATAAAAAAGACCCAGAAACGGGCCAATGCGCTGCAGAATATTGTTATCCCCGGGCTGGATGCGGACATCGCCCGAATGAACGACGAGCTGGAAGAAAAAGAACGCGAAGAGTTCACGCGTCTGAAAGTTATAAAAAGCAGAAAAGCATAAAAACAAGAGCTGAAAACTCAGCCCTTGTTTTTATGCTTATATTAACCTGCTGCCCAGCCGCCGTCCAGCATCATAACATCACCGTTGATATAGCTTGAATCATCGCTGGCAAGGAACAATACAGCAGAGGCAATTTGCTCGGTTGAACCGGGAGCGGGAGCAGTACTCAGTACACGCTTTACCCGTTCATAACCCTTAGTATTGGGTATGCCCATGGATGTGCTGATTTCCGATTGGATACCGCCGGGAGCCACAGCGTTGCAGCGAATACCTTCGGGCATATACATGAAGGCGGTATTCTTGGTCAGGGAGATAAGCGCGGCTTTTGACGCACTGTATACTGCGCCGGCACAGGTGCGCATACCACCAAGAGAAGCTATATTGATGATGTTTCCGCCGCCGCCCTGGTCCAGGAATACCTGAACAGCCTTTCGCATGGAATACAAGGGTGCATAGAGGTTTACACCAAAGACTCTTTCAATGCTGCTGTCGGTGACATCGCCGATAGGACTCATATCGTCCATAACACCGGCGTTGTTGATAAGTACGTCCAGGCGTCCGAATTCCCGTACTGCCGTATCAATGGCGTCAATGCAGGTTTCTTCAAGAGATATGTCGCCCACATAAGTAATTACGGTGCCAGGGCAGTCTGTCAGAGAGGCTTTCAGTTCATCCAGCCGTTCTTTTCTTCTGGCTATTGCAACAACATTGGCACCTTCCTTTACGAAAAGTTCAACAATGGACTTTCCCATGCCGGAGGACGCGCCTGTAACCACAACAGATTTTCCTTTAAGCTTCATTAACGCTCATCACCTTTCTATATCGTTATACTAAAATACTTATTGATGGTAAGAGTATAACACGTTGGATTCGAAAGAAAAGTGATGAAGTCACACAAAGCGAAAATTATCCTATTC
>JAZULX010000215.1:0-1551 GCA_045603325.1 Oscillospiraceae bacterium
CAGCTGATATGGCACGTTCATCAAACCAGAAGCTGAAGCTTTTATACCTTGCAAAGATACTGATGGAAAACACCGACGAAAACCATCCCATGACCGTGGCGGAAATGATAAGCCGCCTTTCGGATTACAACGTTTCTGCCGAGCGAAAGAGTATATACGACGACCTTGAGTCTCTGCAGATGTTCGGTATTGATATCGTTTCTGTAAGGTCGAAGTCCACGGGCTATTATATCGGCTCCAGAAACTTTGAGCTGCCGGAACTGAAACTGTTGGTGGACGTGGTGCAGTCGTCAAAATTCATAACTCAGAAGAAAACCCTGAGCCTTATAAAGAAAATTGAATCTCTTGCCAGCCGCCATGACGCTCAGCTGCTGTCACGTCAGGTTTATGTCCAGAACCGGGTCAAGAGCATGAACGAAAGCGTTTATTACAACGTGGACGAGATATCTGCCGCCATAACAGGCAACAAAGCCGTCAGATTCAAGTACTACGAATACACCGTTGGCGGCGGACGCCGGTTCAAAAAGAACGGCGATGACTACACCGCCAGTCCCTTTGCCATGATA
This sequence comes from Oscillospiraceae bacterium, assembly GCA_045603325.1. GTDB lineage: Bacteria > Bacillota > Clostridia > Oscillospirales > Oscillospiraceae > SIG469. The sequence continues at coordinate 567 of JAZULX010000215.1, forward strand.
TGGGATGACGAGAATTATTACCTGCTGGCTTACGATCACGATGCGGGTATCATGAAGCACTTCCGCATGGACAAGATGGCTTCCATCACTGCGCTGGACTCTGCCCGTGAGGGGCAGGAGCTGTTTGCCGACACAGACATGTCGTCCTACACCAAACGGGTGTTTGGTATGTTTTCCGGCGAAATTCGTACCGTGCGTATAAAATTTGCCAACCATCTGGCAGGCTCCGTTATTGACCGGTTTGGCAAGGACATAATGACCGCCGTTTACGATGACGCCAGTTTCACCGTCACCACAGATGTGGCGGTAAGTCCCCAGTTTTTTGCTTGGCTGTTTGGCTTCGGAAACGAAGCTAAGATACTGTATCCCGACGATGTTAGGGATATGATGAAAAAGAGGCTGGAGGAAACGGCAGAGCTGTATTGATTGTCTGTCCGTTTTATTGGACACTTCCTTTGTTATTATAAAGGCACAAACAAAGGAGGTACGAACATGCAGACTGTATATAAAACCATCGAACTGAGAAGCCCCGCCAAAGTTATTGACTTCCCCACCCCTGCCCTTGAAGCAGTCCGTCCCTTCAATTATGAAGCCATGGAGCTTCGGGCAAAACGCAGATATCGCCGTGCTGCCCTGTGCGACACCGTGGCTGCTGTATGCGATGTTGTCATGGCAATGGCCTTTGGTGCTGTTTTGCTGCTGGCCATGGCGTGTCTGGTGGTCATGATTTGACCCGGGCGATAAAAAATGCCACGCACTTTTTAAACTTACACCTTTAAATCACTTGAAAAGCATTGTATAATAGTTGGGAAGAACTATATTGAAAGGAAGAAAAATTATGCCTATTTCCGGTACTTATTATTTCAAAAAATGGCTTCCCAACGCCAACCTCGTTCATGGTGACGATTTCAATCCCGGCGGACCCGGCGGTGGTCCCGGTGGTCCCGGTGGTCCCGGCGGACCTGGCGGACCTGGTGGTCCCGGA
>JAZULX010000216.1:0-4046 GCA_045603325.1 Oscillospiraceae bacterium
ATCGACGTAACTCCCTGTCTGCTGTGCAACGGCTGCCACGGCGGTACCTGTGCAGTCAACCCTGAGGCCGGCTATCAGCATCTTCTCAAGGGTGGCGTTCCCGCTCCCGAAAAGCTGAAAAACGTTGCAGTTGTCGGCGGCGGCCCTGCCGGTATGCGTGCCGCTCTTATCGCCGCAAAGCGCGGTCATAAGGTAACCTTGTTCGAAAAGACAGGCTCCCTTGGCGGCCAGCTGAAATGCGCCATGTATCCCGAGTTCAAATGGCCCCTGAACGACTACCGTGCATGGCTTATCCGCGAGGTAGAAAAGTCTGACGTAAAGGTTCTGCTTAACACCGCCGCCGATGAAAGCAACCTGACCGGTTTTGACGCCATAATTGCTGCTCCCGGCTCTGCACCTGCCATTATCCCAGTTCCCGGTGCCGACAGCGACAAGGTCTGGAAAGTAGATGATGTTTTCGGCAACGAAGAAAAGCTTGGAAAAAACGTGGTGGTTGTAGGCGGTGCCGCTTCCGGCAGAGAAACCGCACTGTACTTAGCCGAATGCGGCCATAAGGTCACCATGCTGACCCGTTCCATGGCAAACCTGTTTGACGATATGCACGCAAAACGTGCCTGCGAGATAAGATTCGAAACCAATGAAAACTTTGAGGTTATCGAATTCGCCGAGACTAAAGAGATCGGTGACGGTTACGTTATTTGCGACGTAAAACGTGATGTCATCAAGCCCAAGGATGAATTCAACGGAGGTCAGGACGGCGAACCCGGTTCCGGCCCTCTCGATCCCGGCGGCCACAATCATGACGATGGTCCCGGTGGACCCGGCGGCGGAATGCCCGGTATGGAAGCCGCCAGCCTGCCTGTGGCGGTCAATGTAAGTACCATGGGCGGCCGTGTTGCTCCCGAAGTCAAGGCCGGCGGCCATCCCCACGGCATGGGCATGATGTTCGGCAGCGGCCCCGACTTCAGCAAGTCCTATGTTGAGACTGTGAAGCTTGAATTCGACAGCATAGTTGTTTCCGGCGGACGCAATTCCTGCAGCACAGAGCTGTATAAGTCTCTGGCTCCTGAGGTATATGTTATCGGCGATGCCGTAACTCCCGGCGACGTCAAGAACTGCACCTCCACCGCCTATGCTGCTGCCATGGCTCTGTAAGAAAAACTGCTCCCGATATCGCAAAACGCTGATATCGGGAGCTTTTTGTTATGTGTGAATTCTGCAACAGCGAACAAGTTTTGCGACTTTAACATAACCGGAAACTGAACTAAAATATAAAGTAAGAAAGAAAATATATTGAAAGGAATGTTGAAATGAGTTACTGCAAAACCGCTGCCAAATTCGGCGACGAATATGTAAAGTTTTACCCCGGCGTATACAGCGAGGAAGACAAAGCTCTTATCGACAGTGCTGTTGCTGCCCGTGCAAAACTGAACGCCAGAGGCCCTGTAAAAGTATCTGAGCTTGTTAATCAGACTCTTCCCGAAGACACTCCCGGCATCAGCCAGCCCAGAGGTCATCACGGCCCTCCGGGTGAGGAAGGCCCCAAGGACGCTCCCAAACCCAAAGCAGGCGATCCCACTGTTGTAACTGCTGAAAGCATCAAACGTACCGGCATGCAAAAAGGCTGGGAAAATCCCATTTGGTGGGACGACGAATATGCTCAGAAACTTGGCTACAAATCCGCTCTTATGTATCCTCTCGGCATGACCATTGCCGGCAGCTGGGGCGACGCCATGCCCACACCTCTCCGCGATACCCTTGCAGTAAGCGGCCTGAACAGAATCCACTATTTCTACAAGCCCGTTTACGCAGGCGACAAGCTGTATTCCATCGAAAACAAGCAGGACCTGACTGAGATTACTCCCTATGTTGATGGCGGCTGCGAATACCGCACATTCCGCATGTACGGCGAAGGCCAGGTTTATAACCAGGACGGCGAACTGGTGGGCGAAAGCATCGGTTTCGTCAAGGAAAGCCTGAAAAAATATGTCCAGCTGCCCGAAGGCTACGACGGACGTACCTTTGACGACAGCTGGGACTGCGCCAACTGGTGGGAACGCAAGACACATCAGTACACCGATGAGGATTGGGAATTCATCAAAGACCAGTGGTCAAAAGAAAAACGCCGTGGTGAAGAGCCTCTGTACTGGGATGATGTTAAGGAAGGCGAGTACATCCCGCCCAAATACGTCGGCCCCATGACCGCTTTTGATCTTGGCGGACGATTCCAGTTCTACAATGGCGATGCATATAATCTGACCATTAAGGAAAAACTTGCCGACCCTGAAATCTCCAAAACCATGTATAAGAACCAGTACGGTATCTGGGTCGACAAGGAAGCTGACGTGCTCAACGCTCCCGGCGGCCCCGAGTTTACCTTTATCGACCGCTCCATCTTCGAAAACAGCACCTGTGCAGCCTTTGCCATTGACATGCTGTTCAACTGGATGGGCGACAGAGGCTGGATGTATAAGATAGCCTGGGATATCATGGGCGTATTCCCCGGATACGAAGGACTTATCCCCGATCATCCCGATGAACCCATGTACATTCAGCAGGTACCCGGATTTGAAAACTACCGTCCGTTCAGCCATGGCCTGGCAGGCGACATGTGCGTATGCAAAGCCTGGGTCAAGAGCAAATACGTCAAAAACGGCGAATACTTTGTTGATCTGGTCTGGTGGTGCGAAACCTTCGACGGCTATGTATTTGAAGAAGGCGAATTCACCGTTATCCTGCCCAAGAAATAAAAATACAGAAAAATCCTGCTGCATTGATTTGCAGCAGGATTTTTTGTTCTGTTTTACTTTGCCTGAACAACCAGCTTGCCGCCGGAAGCCAGAGTGTATTCGGCCGCTTTGTCGCCGTTTATTACGGATATGACAACACCGGCAGGAGCGTCGATTTTGCTGACATTCCATTTGCCGTCAATGCCTACCACGGAATCGGCTGCTGCATACCAGCTGCTTTCATCGTCCATGGCCAGATATGCCTGAGAAACGGCACCGCTGAGCTTTGAATTTTTCAAAGTCACATACATGGGTCTTGCTTTGTAGTCGCCGTGAATGATGTCGCCCTTTGCTTCCATGTTGGCAAAGGTCACTCTCATGCCGTAAACAGGTTCTTTGGGATTGGCTGCATCGTCGGCCTTGGGATCGTCGTTGATGACGCTCTTTATCAGGATGCCGCTGTCTGTCTTGATATCCACGCCGTCAAGGTCAAAGCGGATGTTGCAGCTTTTCAGTATTGCCATTGGGGAGACGCAGTTGATGCTGCCGCCGCACACATCTACTTCCGTAACTTCAACCGGCTGGCCTATGCAGTGGGAAAGCAGGAAATACGTTCCGCAATTGCACTGGCAATCGTTGAATTTTACATCGCATTCACCGGCTGCAATGACCGCCATGGATGCCACGTCCACCTTGCAGCGGTTGAGAACATCGTGACAGCCGCCGTCTGCATAAGCGCCGTAGCCGCTGTTGACCGTTTTAACCACACAGTCGTTGGCTTCAAGATATACCCAGCCGTTGGATATGTCGGTGGACAGTGCTGCCCAACCGTCGGCAGAAATGGTGGAGTTGTAGAAATAGGAGAACGAACCGCCCATGGTGACGTGGGTACGGCAGTTACCGTCTATCTCAAGGGCTTCGGGAGGCGTTGCCATAAAGGCTCCGGGAGGAAGCTCCGAACCGAAAGGCGCACCGTGGGAAATGAGGGTGGAGTCATACACCTTCAGGGTGCTGCCGTTTTCAGCAGAGGTGGCGCATCTGGCAGAACCGGTGGTTTCAATGTGGCAGTTTTTGATAATCAGTTCGCCGCCATTGTCGACACATGCACCGGAACCGGGGCCGCCAAGGGAAATGCCGTTGCCATCTAGGTTTATCTCCGAGCTTTGAAGAGTGTAGCCGGCGCCGTCTACATAGATACCGCCGGTGTAGCCATCATCCAAAACATTCAACTTGACATCAGAGCCGCAGTCGGGTGTAAACGTACCGTCCAGGCCATCAGGCTTTTGCACATTATCGCCTTTGACCGTAACCGTGGGG
>JAZULX010000217.1:0-6711 GCA_045603325.1 Oscillospiraceae bacterium
TTGTCTTCCTAAGACCGCTTGGCCTCCGACTTATTATGCTTTCCCAAACCATGCAGAAGCACATGCCCAGTCCCAGAGTAAGGGCGCCAACAACGCCCAAAACCACAAACAGTACGTTTCGCGGATTCAGCCGGACAGGCTGCTTGTTTTCCATCTTGCGCCAGACGATAACGGTAACCAGCCCCATAACAAGGCCTACTGCGCCAAGAACAATGCCTTCTTTAAAGGCGTTCCACTCCGGGAGCAGTGCCATGCACATGCCCAAAGCAAACATTACACCGCTGACTGTACCAAGTACCATTGCAACAAAGCTGCTTTTTTTCATGTTGTTCATCCTTTCATTATCACAACAGTTGTCTTTTTAATGCGTCTATAGTATACTTTGGAGCAGAACGAATAACAATCATCAATTTTGCAACAAGTGTTGGAATAATGAAAGGGAGAAGCATATTGAATACAAAAAACAACAGCCGCCGCCGTGCATCTGTGGAAAAAATCGAAAAAGCCTTTGCGCAGCTGCTGCAGGACAGGGAGCTTAAAGACATAACAGTTACGGATATCTGCACCATGACCGGCATGAACCGCAGTACCTTTTATGCAAACTTTACAGACATCTATGACCTGGCGGATAAGATCAGAAACAAGCTGGAGGCTGACTTTGCTGAGGTTTTCCGTGCGGAAGGTAATTATCACGAAAACGGCAGCGCACTGAAAATGTTTACCCATATTAAGGAAAACCAGCTGTTTTATAATACCTATTTCAAACTGGGTTACGATGAATCTCATCAGGTGCTGGTGTACGATATCGTCAGGGCAGAGCAGGATTTTGATAATAAGCATATTGACTACCATATTGAATTCTTCCGCAGCGGTATAAACGCCATAATAAAAAAGTGGCTGAGAAACGGTTGCGTTGAATCGCCGGAGGAAATGGCAGAGATAATCGAAACGGAATACAGGGGCAGGTAACTGCGTTGAATTTGGCTTCTGAAATGCAAAAAAAGATGGCGGCATGATTGCCGCCATCTTTTGGTTGCTTTATTTGCTGATATATCTCTGATATGCGCCGGTGTATACTTCGATGATTTTATCCAAATCAAGAGACTGGCAGGTGGCAACAAATTCGTCCCAAGCAGCGTCGGTAAGTTCGGCTTCACCCACCATCCACTTGAGGACGGTGCTCTCAATGTAGGTCTGCAGGTCGGTGTAGGAGCTGCCGATGGAGTCGGACTCGTCGGCGGTCAATTTCATGTTGCCTGGCAGACCGGTATACAGTGCGCTGGGCTGATCGGTGGAAACAGTCCAAAGCTCGGATGCTTTGATAAGGGTTTCGGAACCGGTATCAAAGTTGAAGTTGGGATAAACATAGCCAAAGTCGCCGTCGTTGGTATACAGGCTCTTGTTGGCAACGCCCAGGGCTTCATCTCTGGCACTGAAGAATTCGTTGGGGATAGGCTTGCCGTCAATGATGTCGTAGGTCTCGCCCTCTTCCCAACCATAGTTGCAGGCCAGATAACCGGTGTCGCTGTAGAAGAAGTCACAAAGCTTCATGCAGGCTTCAACAACGTCTTCTTCCTCGCAGGAGGTGCAAAGAGCAATGCCGGGCATTGAGCTTACATATGAGGCTGCGGCTGCGGCAAAGTACAGCTGGCCTTTTTCAAGACCATCGCCGTTGATAACGGGCAGGGGCTGAGGAGTTACGCCGTAGCGGTCGAAATATTTGTCAAGTTCAAAGCCCATGGCAGAGGAGGTACCGATCTCACCGTTGTTGAAACCGGTGAAGTCCATTTCGGTGATGGACAGGAAATCGGGGTCAAGGATACCCTCAGCGTACCAGTCGGCAAACAGTTCAATATAGTTTCTGGTTTGTTCGGTGATGGCATCCAGCACCAGCTGACCGGAAGCGTTGTCGATCACCATTTCACCGGCAATACCGGCACCCATAGCCTGAGAAACAAGGCCTTCAACGATCTCGCCCTCTGCAGTAACAGCAAGGGGGGCCTAAACGCCGTGTGCTTTCATTGCTGCTGCTACATCGTGGAGATCACTGATGGAGTAGGGCAATTCAAGACCGGTGGCTTCCCAGTAATCCTTGTTGATAACCGGGCCCATGCCGGTTTTCTGCAGCTCGGAGTTGATGGTGGAAAAGCTGACGACCCTGCCTTCATCGGTGACGATATCGTTAAATATTACGGGATCCTGCAGCAGGTAGTTGTAGTGGGGGGCATACTCTTCAAGATAAGGAGTAAGATCCAAATAAACGCCTTCTTCAACGGCAAGGTCATAGCCGCCTGTGTAGGCAGAGCCGGACATGGCGATCATGGATTCGAACACGATATTTGGATAATCGCCGCCGGCGATGGTCAGGTTAAACTGTTCGGCAGCAGTGGACTGATAAGGCTCGGTCCAGGTGATGTCGTAACCCAGTTTGTCAACGAGGCGGGTCCAGAACACAACAACGTCTTCAGACTTGGAAGGGTGACTGCCTGAACGTGTGGGGTAGAAAATACTGATTTGAGCGGGGTCTTCGTAGAAAGGCATTTCGTATTCGGCGGGTTTTGCGGGAGCTTCATCTTCGGCGGGTGCAGCTTCCTCAGCAGGAGCGTCTTCGGGAGCGGGCTCTTCGGGTGCAGCTTCCTCAGCAGGTGCGCTTTCTTCAACGGCAGCACTTTCTTCGACGGGAGCGGGTTCCTCAGTCTTGGAAGCGCAGCCTGCCATCAGCGAAAGCATCATAGCCGCAATGATGAGCATGATTAGCAAACGTTTCTTCATGATTTGGTTTCCTTTCCTTTTATTTTGGTTTCAGTGTGCAAATGGTTTATTTTTTCGGCAGCCTTACAGTGATGCCGCACTCGGTGTGGTAGTTGCCGTCGAAATCTTCGCACCACAGGGCGATATCGACGTAGTACTGACTGTCTTTTTCGTATTTGTCATAAACATAGCCCTTGGTGATGGTGGCGTCGGGGCACATGCCGTGGGTGTTGATGTGAGCGCCCTTTTCCTTCAGTTCGGGTACCTTGAGCATATAGCTTTCACGGTAGAAGCCTTCGGGGAAGGGGTTGGCCTGTTTTTCAGGTTCAAAGTCGTTGACCATGCGCCAGTTGACCATGGTGATAAAGCCTGCATCGCCGCACCAGTTGGCTACGTTGCGGACGCAGAAATCACGGCCGGTGTAGTTGTAGAAGGGTCCTCTGCCGGGTTTGTAGTGGGAGATAACGTTGTCATAAACGCCGTATTCGTTTTTGTCGCCACGGATACGGCCGCTGAGTACCTGACCCTTGACGGATTCGCAGCCCACCAGTTCCTGGCCGTGCATACGGATGATGTCCATCTGGGTAAAGGGAGGTTCTGCAGTGGTCCAGGTGTAGTCGCCTACGTTGACATCGTCCCAATACAGGACTTCTGCGCCACGGACCTTTTCGTTTTCCCAAATGCCTTTCAGCACAGCGTAATCTTCGTCGGTGTACTGATGGGCGGGATGCATATATCTGTTGAAGGGGTGGACGAACTGGTCGGGCTCCATGCCGGGTTTCAGACGGCAGCGGAAGTTGGGGAAACGGGTGGTGCTGCGGCCCACAACTTCGCCTCTCTGGTTGATGATGTCGGCGGAAGCAATAAGGACGAAGCAGCGGACAATGCTGCCTTCGGCGGGAGTGGTGTCCACCAGTTCCACGGGGCCGGGTTTGTTGCTCAGCTTGTCGCCGGCAAGGATGGGAGCAAAGTATTCCACCTGATGGTCATAAGCATCGCCGGCCAGCTGTTCATCGGGCATACACATGTCGCCAAGTTCACGGGGCAGCATAGCCATGGCCAGAGCTTCGATATAGCCGGGAACAATGGGCAAACCGCCATACCAGGTGTTTTTTGCATAATCAGGGTCGTTGAACAGGGGATTTTCAGGGATTATGCGTTCTGCATACATGCGCATGATGATTTCGTTGAGTTTTTCTTTCTGATAAACCTGTTCCTTCATCATGGGAGGGCCGCCTGCGCCGGGACCACCGGGGCCGCCGGGACCTTCATTCTTACCGCTGAGCAGACGGTCTATGGCTGCCTGCTCCTCAGCAGTATACACGCCGGGATAAAAAACTTCATATTTTTCCTTGATCATTACCTTCATTCCTTTCAATATTTTCTGAACACAACACAATTATCCCACAAAACCTTTAGAGCCGCAACTGTTTACGGTGTGTCAATTTTGAACACTGTGAGACAGTTTATGCACGCAGTAAATACGCTGCAAAATTTGTGCCAAAAAGAATGGCCGTCATAAGACGGCCATTCTTTTTGAAAGCTTATCTGTTGTTGTATCTTTCGAGAGCCTGTTCCCAAAGCTCGATGCAGCGGTCAATGTTCATGCTGCGGATCTGCTCCTGGAAAGCGTCAACTTCACTCAGAGGCAGGTCGCCAATGATGAAGCGAACGATATTTTCGGCGCAGTAGGTGGTGATGTCGGAGAAGATGACGGTGAATTCTTCGCCCTCTTCGGCAGTCATGGTGGCGGTGGTGGGAATCTCACCTTCGCCGCTGCGGTTGCTTGCCCAGATCACGGGAGCATCCTGAGCGGCCTGACTGTAGGAGGCTTCGGGCTTGGAGTTATCGGTCCGGAGCTGAACAAAGCCTGTGTAATCCAGCTTCATGGAGGACAGAGGACGACCGCTGGGATCGTTGGTCATCATTTCGGTGTATTGAGGATCGCCGTTTTCATCGAATTCGAAGCTGATGCCTTCAATGCCATAGGTGCCCAGAACGAAACCTTCATCGGTGTACCAGTAGTTTGCCCACTGCATGCCAAGTTCGGGGTATGCACACTGAGTGGTCATGGCGATACCGCCGCCGGTCTGCATTTCGGTGCTGTAGCCAAAGGGGATGGTGTCGCCTTCGGTAACCACAGGGTCAGCAATGGCGACCACATTGTAGCCTTCTGCACTTCCGCGCTTGTTGAACATATCCATCAGACCGTCGCCCCTGGAGAACATACCGGTGGCGCCGGTAAGAATAGCTTCGATCATGCCTTCGTCACGCATTTCGGTAATATGAGTGGTAAATTCCGGGCTGATGATGCCTTCGGCATACCATTTGCTCATGACTTCAAGATAGTCCTTGAGACCGTCTTCCAGGTAACCGAATTTGACAGCACCGTCCTCAAGGTAGAAGCCGCTGCGGGTGCTGCCCATGGAGTCGACTTTGAGCTTTACGCCAAAGGAGCCGCAGAACAAGTCATTGTTCAGAACGCCGTCAAGGGTGAGCCACAGAGGATCGGCAGGTGCGTATTCGGTTTTGAAAGCCAGCAGCACTTCTTCAAAATCTTCAAAGGTAACGGGAGTGGCAAATCCCAGAGCGTCCAGCCAGTCCTGACGGACCATCAAGCCTTCAGCGGGACCTCTGGACGGAGTACCGATGCCTGCAAAGGTGGCGATGGCACCTGCGTCGGTGGCGATGGATTTATAAATGCTGTCCTCGGTGAGAAACTTCCAGTAGTCGGGAGCGTAGGTGGGCAGCATTTCTTTCATGTCAAAGATTATCTCATCTTCAATGGCGGCTTCGGTACCGGCGGAGTAGCTGAAGTTGGAGATGAAATCAGGGTATTCACCGGAAGCGTACATCAGGTTGGTTTTTTCGGAGCCGGTGTACTGGGAGTTGATGATTAGGTCAAGACCAACACCGGTGTAATCTGTCATTTTCAGAATAACGGGGTGCTGATCAAGAGATTCCAGGTCACTGTCGGCAGAAAGATCCATTATAACCCAGTAGGAAAATACGGTGCCGTCGGGATTATCCAGCGGATAACTGAGAGGAGCATATTCCCAGCCGGGAGCGACTTTTTCGGCTGCGGTCTGAGGCTCAGCCGGTGCTTCTTCCGGAGCTTCTTCGGGAGAGGGTTCCTCCGGAGCGGGAGCTTCTTCGGCAGGAGCTGATTCTTCAGCCGGTGCGCTTTCTTCGGGGGCAGGGCTTGCAGGTTCTTCTGTTTTTGAGCCGCAGCCGGACAGCATGGCAGCCAGCATCATCAGTGCCAGCAAAAGAGCCAGTATGCGTGTCTTTTTCATGGTTTCATCTTCCTTTCTTTTCAATTTTTGACGGTGAAAAATATTTCTTATGCGAACTATTAAAATTATACTCAAATTTTGACCAAACGGCAAGATGACGGAATGGTTACTGTTGTATCAGATATGGTTTTGAGCATTGTGTTCACCAAATATTCACGTTAAAATGCCACATTGGAAACATACAGAATAATAAATGACTATTGCGAAAAACCAAAAGGCTTGATATAATTATAATGACAAAAAGTAGTTATTCGGGGAATCCCGATTTTTGTATTGAATTTAATTTAAAAGGAGAAGAATACAATGGCAAAAGCAGATGTACTTTTCGACAAAACCGAATTCATCGTCCAGATCGCTGATAAGCAGGCTATGAGCATGAGCGTCAAGGCTGAGGATATTACCTCCATCACCTTTGAGCCCTGTGAATACAAGAAGCTGTTCGGCCTGAGCAAGGGTGTTTCCGAGCACATCGTTGTTAAAACCAAGAGAATGCCTATTATGATCGACAAGATCGCTGTTGAAAAGAAAAAGGCCGGCAACTGGGAGAACATCAAGTCCCAGATGGAAGCCTTCGCCAAGAGCAACAAACTCTCCGTTTACCACGAGACCGAAGTCTGGAAACTGCCCTCCCTCGGCAGCGACGGCATGGAATAATACATAAAAA
>JAZULX010000218.1:0-5909 GCA_045603325.1 Oscillospiraceae bacterium
CCCTCCTATCAAAAACGTAAAAATTACCTGACAACAAAAGAATCATCCGGATCGCTTTGCGAATCCGGATGATTCTTTTGTTATCTTATTACTCTGACTCTCAGAACGTCGGGCAGATCCTTGACCTGCTGGACCACAGGATTGGGAATATCGCCGCCGAAGTCGACCAGAGTGTAGGCATATGCGCCCTTGGAACGGTTGATAAGGTTTTCGATGTTGACACCTTCGGAGCTGAGGGTGCTGAAGATGTTATTCAGCATGTTGGGGATGTTTCTGTGGATGATACCAAGGCGGATATGGCCGGTACGTTCCATTTCAACGTTAGGCAGGTTTACGGAGTTGCGGATAGTGCCGAAACGCAGGTACTCGGAAAGCTCCTTGGCTGCCATAACAGCGCAGTTTTCTTCGCTTTCGGGAGTGGATGCGCCAAGGTGGGGGATAAGAATGATGTTCTTGTGGCCCAGCAGCTTGGCATCGGGGAAGTCGGTAACGTAGCGGGCAACCTTGCCGGTTTCGATCGCTGCCAGAATATCGTCATCATCCACAAGGCCGCCCCGGGCCAGGTTTATAATACGGACACCATGCTTCATGGTGGCAAAAGCCTCGGCATTGAGCATACCTTTGGTATCGGGAGTCAGGGGAGAGTGAACGGTAATATAGTCAGCCTTTTCATACAGACTCTTGAGATCGTTGACGCGGGATACTGCGCTGTTTAGACTCAGCGCGTGTTCAACGGAAAGATATGGGTCGTAGCCCAGAACCTTCATTCCAAGGCGGTTGGCCACGTTGGCAACCAGAACGCCGACTGCGCCAAGACCGATAACGCCAAGGGTCTTGCCTGCAAGCTCGGGACCCACAAATGCGCTCTTGCCCTTTTCAACAACATCTTCCACATCACTGTCGGGAGTCAGGGAGTTTGCCCAGGTGATACCGGAGAAAATGTCGCGGGAGGACAGCAGCAGTGCGCAGACCACCAACTCCTTAACTGCGTTGGCATTGGCACCGGGGCTGTTGAAAACAACTATGCCTGCTTCGGAGCAGCGGTCGATGGGAATATTGTTGGTGCCTGCACCTGCTCGGGCGATGGCACGGAGGTTATCGTTGAATTCATACTCCAGCATATCCTTGCTGCGGACAATGATGCCGTCGGGAGCTTCTACAGAATCGGAAACTCTGAAATACTGGCGTTCAAATTCTGCCAGACCGGCAGGAGCAATTTTATTAAGTGTAAGAATATTATACATTGCAGTCGATCTCCAAATTCTTAGTTATTCTTATCAAATTCACGGATGAAGTCTGCCAGCTTTTCTGCAGCTTCCATGGGAACAGCGTTGTAAACCGAAGCTCTCATGCCTTCGGTAAGGCGGTGACCCTTGACGTTTACAAAACCTGCTTCGGTGGCTTCGGCGATAAACTTCTTGTCAAGTTCGGCAGATTCGGTGCGGAAAGTTACGTTCATATCGGAGCGGGAACCGGGCTGTGCATGAGCCTTGAACAGGCGGGAATTGTCGATCGCATCGTACAGCACGCCTGCCTTGACGCTCTTGATCTTTTCCATGCCTTCAACGCCGCCCTGTTCAATGAGCCAATCCAGCACAAGCCCCAGCATATAAATGTTGTAGCAGGGAGGAGTGTTGTACATGGAATCCTTGTCGATCATGGTTTTGTAGTTCATCATCAGAGGGGTGTATGCCAGTTCGCTGCCTGCCAGATCCTTGCGGATGATAACCACGGTCAGACCGGCAGGAGCCATGTTCTTCTGGGCTCCTGCAAAGATGATGCCGTACTTGCTCACGTCCACAGGCTTTGACAGAATGTTGGATGACATATCACAGACCAGAGTGGTGCCGGTTTCGGGAACGTACTGCCACTCGGTGCCGTAAATGGTGTTGTTGGAGCAGTAATAGAAATAAGAGGCGTCTTTATCCACATTCAGCTCGCTCTGGGAGGGGATGCGGTCGTGACCGGTAGCCTCGGAAGTGGCGGCGATGGAAATATCGCCATACTTTTTGGCTTCCTTCATGGCAAGGTTCGAGAAGTTGCCGGTAACGGCATAGGAAGCCTTGCCGGTTTTGGAAATGAGGTTCAGGGGAACCATGGAAAACTGAGAAGAAGCTCCGCCCTGGAGGAACAGGATCTCATAATCCTCGGGGACAGACAGGATAGATCGGAATTTGGATTTTGTATCATCGAAGATTTTGATGAAGGGTTTGCTTCTGTGGCTCATCTCCATGACAGACATTCCGGTACCGCCGTAATTGGTCATCTCGGAAGCTGCTCGTTCGAGGACGCTCAGCGGCAGTGCGCCGGGACCTGCGGAAAAGTTAAATACCCGATCTTTAGTCATTTTGCTTCATCTCCTGTAATAATTCATAATATATGTATTATTATACGAAACTGCTAAGTCAAAGTCAAACTTCCGGCATTATGTGAGATTACAAATTATTCTGTTGAAACCGGGTGGGTTTTAGTGATATAATCAAAAAAGACGAAAATACCTATGATTGGGGAATCACTATGCAGATCAGCAGGATAATTGAACTTCTGAATGCCAAACTGCTGTGCGGAGATGCGGATGCAGACATCAGCACCGCTTTCTCCAGCGACACCATGAGCGACGTTCTGGCATCTCCGGAAGAGATAGACGTTTTGCTTACCGGTCTTGTAAACCCTCAGGTCGTCCGCACAGCCGATATGCTGGACATCCCGCTTATCATTTTTGTCCGGGGCAAAGCCCCATCGGGCGACATGATCAGAATGGCGGAAGAATGCGGAATCACCATGATCGTTACCAACCAGAAAATGTTTGTGGCCTGCGGCATACTGTATGAAGCAGGGCTGAACAGAAAGGAGACTGCCTGATGGAACCCGTAAAACTTACATATCAGGTCGATGACGGCAACTATCTGGCAGCCGGAAGCGCATCCACCAACGTAAAGCGCGTGCTCAAAAAGCTGGGTATTCCGTCAGACATAATCCGCCGTGCCGTGGTCTGCCTTTACGAGGGCGAGATCAACATGGTCATCCACGCCAACGGCGGTACCATAGATGTGGAGATCGATCCCGCCTCCATCACCATGATCCTCAAAGACGTTGGCCCCGGCATTGCAGACATCAGCAAGGCCATGCAGGACGGATACTCCACCGCCTCAAAGGAAGCCCGGGACCTGGGATTTGGTGCCGGCATGGGTCTGCCCAACATGAAAAGGAATTCCGACGAAATGAACATCGATACCGTTATCGGTCAGGGCACCACCGTCACAATGACCCTTCACCTGCAGGAGGCCGCCCAATGATAAAACACTCTGTATACCTGGACAAAGACAAATGCACCGGCTGTACTTCCTGCGTCAAGGTCTGTCCCACAGAAGCCATCCGCGTGTTCCGCAGCAAAGCGGTTATCAAGGACGACTTTTGTATAGACTGCGGCCGCTGCGTAAAAAGCTGTCCCCATCACGCCATGGTGGTCAGGGCAGACAGCCTTGACCGCATGGCAGATTACGATTATAACGTGGCATTAGTGCCGTCTGCCCTGTTTGGCCAGTTCAGAAACCTGACTGACGCCAACATCGTTCTGGAAGGTATTCTCGACCTTGGTTTCGACGATGTTTTCGACATTGCCGCCGCATCGGAAATGATGCTGGATCACTGGCACAAAACCGATTTTGAATTCCTTGAGGGTGAAAAACCAAAGCTCACTTCCTGCTGCCCGGTGACCATCCGTCTTATCGCCCTGCGTTTCCCCGACCTGATAGACAATGTGGTGGACCACATATCTCCCATCGAGCTTGCCGCCATGGTCGCCAGAAAAGAAGCCTCTGAAAAGACCGGACTTCCTGCCGAAAGAATCGGCATATGCTACATATCCCCCTGTCCCGGTGAGATCACAAGAGTAAAGCAGCCCATAGGACTGGATAACCCTGTGATAGATTACGTGGTTCCTTTGAACGAAATGTACCTGCTTCTGCTGAACACAATGAAGCATTCAGATTCTCCCAGGCAATTGCTGCGCACCGGCAAAACCGGGTTCAACTGGTCCCGCAGCGGAGGCATTTGCGCTACTTTGGAAGAATATGATGCCATGGCGGCAGACGGTATGGTAAACGTCATCGCCATTTTGGAGGATATCGAAGACGGCAAGATGACAGAAGCTGCCATAGTAGAGCTGGACTGCTGTACCCAGAGCTGTTTCGGCAGCTGTCTGTGCGTTGAAAATCCATACACAGCCAAAATGCGCATGAAAAAGATCGTCCTGCCCCTGGAGGACACCCGCAACTCCATGCCCGAGGAATTTGCAGACAAAGTCCGGTGGGCAACGCCTTTGGAAGAAAGCAACGCCACCCGTTTTTCCGAAAACATCAGCGAAGCTCTCCGTATCCAGGCAGAGGCCGACCGGGTGCTGAAAACACTCCCCTCTTTCGACTGCGGCAGCTGCGGAGCCCCGTCATGCAGCGCCTTTGCTGATGATGTAGCTCTCGGTCTTGCCGAAGAAGGAGACTGCATTTACAACATAATCAAAAAAATGCGCAACTGCGACAAGGAAGACGAGCTGGACGAGTTTCTGCCGCCGCCTTTCCGCCGCCCACTTTCCGAATAATATACAGGAGGAACCGAACATGACCGTCAAAGCTCTTGCAGATGCCCTTGAACTGACCATCCTCAGCCCCGGAGACCCCGATGCCAATATTGAAAGCGTTTACTGCGGTGACCTGTTGTCATGGGTCATGGGCAGAGCCGATGAAGGCTGCGCATGGATAACCATTATGAGCAACCAGAACGTGGCTGCAGTTGCCGTACTGGTCGACATGGCCTGTGTTATCCTCGCCGAAGGCGTCAGCCCCGATGCTGACCTTCTTTCCCGCTGCCAGAATCAGGATATTTGCCTGATGACCTCCGAAAAAAGCGCGTATGAGCTGGCATGGCAGCTCCACGAACTGCTGAAGCTGTAATGAAGCTTTTTGCCGACCTTCATATCCACTCGTGTCTCTCTCCCTGCGGAGCGGACGACATGACCCCCAACAATATTGTCAACATGGCTGCGCTGGCAGGCTATAACGTCATTGCCATAGCCGACCACAACAGCACCCGCAACTGTGCCGCCGCCATATCCGCCGGAAAAAAGGCCGGCGTTCTTGTGGTGCCTGCCATGGAGCTGACCACCGCCGAGGAAGTCCACACCCTTGTGTATCTTCCCAGCATCGAAGCTGCAGACAAGCTGACAGAAATTGTCTATGATGCTCTGCCAAAGAGAAAAAACAAGCCCGCCATCTTTGGCACCCAGCAAGTGCTGGACGAAAATGACGAGCTTATAGAAGAAGACGATCATCTGCTTTCCGCAGCCGCAAATATCGGCATTTACAAAATCGCTGCCATTGCGGAAGAATTGGGCGGCATAGCTGTGCCTGCCCATATTGACAGGGCATCCTTTTCCCTGCTGGCCAACCTTGGTTTTGTGGATCCTGCCATGGGGTTCAAAACCTTTGAAGTCACCGGAAACTGTGATCTCGATGCGCTGAAACAAAAGCGGAACCTGAGCGGTTACGGTTTCATTACAGGCAGCGATGCCCACGACCTCTTTGCCATCCCCGATGCAGAGTTCACCATCGAGGTAGATACCGTCAGCGCAAAAGGTGTAATTGAAGCATTGAAAAAGATGAAATAAGTTGTCATTTCGAACGTTATCGAAATAACGGAGAAATCCCCGTCTTGCAACAGGATACGTTACAAGATGGGGATTTGTCGTCGCCCGTACCGGGCATCATCGAAATGGCTTATTCTATTTCAGTTCCACAATTTTGGTGGCAACATTCTCACTGAAGGTCTTGTCGTGGTCTACGAACAGCAAAGTCGGCTCATATTTCTGAATCAGTTCTTCCAGCTGGATGCGGGACAGCACGTCAATATAATTC
>JAZULX010000219.1:0-4375 GCA_045603325.1 Oscillospiraceae bacterium
GAACTGGGTGAGTATGTCCAGTATCTGGTGGATGCCGCCAACATCGAGTCCCTGGCTTATGCTATGCTGACCGGCAATGCCATCTATGTGGATGCTCCCGCTGTTGAGACCATGCTGGAGGCTTATGATGTGGAGCTGGGCACTGATATGATTACCGTGCTGCAGCTGCTGGCCTTCCCCCAGAACCGTGCTCTGCTGAATCCCAGCGAGGCCGGCCATGACTACATCAAGGAGCAGATCCTGAACGCTCTGGAACTGGATTATGAGTACCTGCTGGGCGATGTCAACCTGGATGGCGAAGTCAACTCTGCTGACACCAACCTGCTGTTCCGCTTCGTTATGAAGAGACTGGACGAGGGCTTCACCGCCCTGCAGATGTGGGCTGGCGATGTCAACGAGGATGGCGAAGTCAACTCTGCTGACACCAACCTGCTGTTCCGTTATGTTATGAAGTATATCCCCGCCCTGGGCGCACAGGCTCAGTAAGGGATTGCTGAACAACTACACAGACACAAAAGATTGAGGAATGGGTGCCTTTCGGCACCCATTCCTTTTTGTTCATCAGGCATTGGCTACAAGGGAACAGCAGGGAAGGGGCAGATTTCACAAAGGAACAACAGTGTTCTTTGTGAACAGTTCCGATAATGATGAAAAGTTGAAGAAACACGGCTGGAAGATTATTGAAAACAGCCCGTTGCGGTGCTATAATACCTGCAAAACAGGAGCATATGTTCCTGTTTTGTACTGTCATGGCCGAATGCTGTGTATGACTATGATACTTGCTGAGAGAATATGGGGGATTACAAATGAACAAGAGAACAAAGCTTCTGAAAACCTGTATGGCATCTGTCCTGGCCTTTTGCCTGGTTTTTGGATGTATGTGCAATCTGACCGTGGCGTTTGCATTGGATGCTGATAGCGCGCTTGGTTATGGTGAAGATCTGGCAGCTGAATTAACCGACTTTGCAGCACGGATGGAAGCTGCTCTGGCAGAACTGGAAAAGACCGTTCAGGAAAATGCAGATCAAATGGACGCAGAAGCCGTTGAAAACCTGATGAACGATATCGATGAGGTTCAGAATGAACTGGATGCGATTAAAGGGATTTTTGAAAATGTGGGAAGCATCAATCCGGAAGATCTGCAAAATGGACCAACGACCGGATTGGATAATCTGAAAGCCTCGGTCGAAGCACTGAAAGGTTCTGTTGCGACTGCAGGCAATGCAAAGGTACAGAAATCCTTTGACATTTTCTATGATATCTATCGTGACCCGAT
Source organism: Oscillospiraceae bacterium (assembly GCA_045603325.1). Lineage (GTDB taxonomy): Bacteria > Bacillota > Clostridia > Oscillospirales > Oscillospiraceae > SIG469. The sequence continues at coordinate 1,277 of JAZULX010000219.1, forward strand.
CACCGGCAAGTATATGCTCTCCGAAGACTCCTATTATGTTGCAATTGGCGATGTGATCGTGATGAGCGACAATAGCTACGCCGATAAGCTGGCAGGGGAGCTGGGAATCGGATACAGCAAACTTGGACAGAATGATCTGCGCGCCGAAGACACCATTGCTCTGCTGGAAGAACATGCGAACGAAGTAAAAAAAGCCGACCTGATCACCATTGGCTTCAGCAATAACGCCATGATCAAGTTCATGGCGGATCAGGTTGGAAGCTTCCGGCCCAAAGTATTGGATTGGGAAGCTCTGGTTGGAGAAGAAGCTCTGCCTTATGTCAATGAAGCACTTTCGACTGTGAAAGAAAAAATGAGCGAATCGGGCATGGATAATATGAGCGCTGACATGGCCATGAAGGCGCTTGAAAACTATGCCTATGCATATGTAAGCTATGTGAAGCACTATCCGGACATCATCGAGAAGCTCCATGAGCTGAATCCCGATGCCCTGATCGCCATGGTTGGCATGAGCAACACCCTGGAAGGTTTGGAACTGGAAGCCGGCGTAGAAGCAGCCCCTGCCGGAGAATATATTGGCCTTCTTGTGGAAGCAGCAAATCTGGAGTCCTTAGCCTGTGCGTTGCTCGTCGATAACGCCTTCTACGTGGAAGCCCCTGACGTAGAAACGAAGATGAAGTCAGATAATGTTTCTCTGGGTAAAGATATCCTCACAATTCTGCGACTGCTGGCTGTTGAAAAGAACAGAGCGCTTCTATATCCCAGCGCCGCCGGACAGGTATATATTAAGGACCAGATCCAGAATGCGCTGATCTTTGTTGATACGCTGCTGGGCGACGTTAATCTGGATGGTCAGGTGAACAGCGCAGATACCAATCTGCTATATCGCTATGTCATGAAGAAGCTGAGTGACGGCTTTACCAATGAGCAGTTGTTTGCTGCCGATGTTAACGAGGACGGCGTGGTCAACAGTGCTGACACCAATCTGCTTTATCGTTTTGTTATGAAAAAAGTCCCTGCGTTAGGAGCGCAATAAAGCGGTAGTTTCTGCTTGCGAAAAACAACGGAACGGGTGCTGAAAAGTGCCCGTTCCAGTTTTTAAAGATAAGTATCGTATGATTTTTCTTGCTGTATAAACATAGGTTTATTGCTGTCCGTGAAGCATCGAACGTTGAACAGATAATTAACAGAAAATTTCGTTTTCTTGTTGATTTTCGGCACGAGATGGTTTATTATATTGCTGTATAATTAGTTATATCATAATGAGGCGAAAGGCTTCAGCATATGAATGCGAAACAGAATCTATAAAAATAAGACGGATAGGATGGTCTCTCTTTTGATTTCCAATAGGATCTCGAAAAGTGCGGCACATCCTATTTGGTGTGTTTTTAAAAGGTTTTGTTACCACATGTCTATACCTTTTATCCTTCGCAAGCAACCTGTTTTTTACCCCATAGCGCTGCTTTACAAATAAAAGTTCATATACGGAAATGAGGGATGACCATTTGAGAATGAAGTTATGCGTTCTGTTAGCGGTAATCCTTATGATGACCTGTATCGTGCCGGTTTCTGCTGAAGAAATAGTTTTTCAGGATGTGGCCGGACATTGGGCAGAAACGTTTATCCAACAGTCAGCTGATAGAAAGCTGGTACAGGGATATAACGGACTGTACCGACCGGACGACAGCATGAGCCGTGCGGAGCTGGTCACCATCCTGTGGCGTGCCATGGGAGAACCCGAACCTGCCAAAGCTGCATCCTTTACGGATCTTACACAGGATTGGTACCGAAAGCCTGTTGCATGGGCAGAAGAGAATAGTGTAGTCAATGGCGTCGGGGATGGAAAGTTCGATCCCAATGGTCATGTGACCCGGGAGCAGTTGGCAGTCATACTGCATCGACTGGCAGGAATGCCGGTAGGGGAGGGCGTTCTCTTTTCCTCGCTCTATGATTGGCAATACCCTGACAGCGATCAGATCAGTTCCTATGCAAAAAATGCAGTGTACTGGTCGATCTACGAAACTATCTATTGCGGTGAAGCAACAGCCTATGTAGGCGAGACCCTGGCGCCGAAAGCTGATGCGACCCGTGGTCAGATCGCGGTGATGATGATCCGCTATCTGGATAGAAATGAGTGAGAGGAGGAGGAACGTGAAGAAGTACGTACGGTTTTTGATTCTGGCTTTGGCTCTGAGTGCGCTCCTGTGCATGACAGCTTTTGCAGAAGATGCTGAATTGTTTGTGGAAGTCGAAGCAAACACCACCTTTACGATGGATGAGAGCGGTGAAAAGTTCACGGCGACTTACACCGGAGCGACATCCGGTCAGTATCTGATCCTTATGGTGAGCAACTCCGATGGCGGCACCAACTATACCATCAATGTCACTAACATTCAGTATGTGGATCAGACTGCTGCTACCGAAGCCGGTGTCACTTTTGTCGTCTATCCCAAGGATATGATGGACGCGAAGATCATTCTGGCCGGCCCCAACGGACCGATCACTCTGGGCTATTACAAGCATCCCGAGCCCGATGTTCTGCTGGGTGATGTTAACCTGGATGGTGTGGTCAACAGTGCCGATACCAACCTGCTGTATCGCTATGTTATGAAGAAGCTGAGTGACGGCTTTACCAATGACCAGCTGTATGCCGGCGACGTCAATGAAGACGGAATGGTTAACAGTGCCGACACCAACCTGCTTTATCGTTTTGTTATGAAAAAGGTGCCCGCTTTGGGTGCTCAGTAAAATATGGAGGTTCTTTCTATGAAGACTAAGCGCGCCTTGGCAGTTCTGCTGAGCATGATGATGCTGTTCAGCTGCCTGTCTATTTCCTCGTTCGCTGCTTCTTCCGCTACTATTACGGTTGAAGCTTCCGCCACTGATGCTGTTACCGGTGACACCGTGACTTACACTGTGTACATGGTCGACTGCGTTGACGTCTGGAACTATGAGTTCACTCTGGAGATTCCCGATGGCCTGACCTATGTTGCTGGTTCTGCTGCCTATGATGCCAACTTCGCTACCACCACTGGCTTCATGCTGCCTGACTTCAACGAAGAGTACATGTTCGCTTCCGCTATGGGCGCTCTGACTGCC
>JAZULX010000220.1:0-1764 GCA_045603325.1 Oscillospiraceae bacterium
CAACGCCGCCGTCACGCATGTAGGTGGAAACAACGGGAGTCAGGGTGGTGTTGAAGATAACGGAGTTCACGCAGAACTCAACGTCAGCCATGGTAACGGGGGTGCCGTCAGACCACTTCAGGCCCTTGCGCAGGGTGAAGGTGTAAACGGTGTTGTCCTCGTTTACCTTGTAATCTTCAACAACGTTGGGGGTAATAACGTCGGATGCAGAGGATTCCATCAGCAGCAGGCCTTCGTTGGCTGCTACGAAAATATCAGCATCCCAGTTAACGCCGTTGGTAATGAAGCGCATGGTGCCGCCGTAGTTACCAACTTCCTGATCGAGGTACTCGTCCAGAACTTCCTTGATGAGGCAAGGATTCTCGGGGAGACGCTCTTCAACGGGGGGGAGCTCACCGGCTTCGACTGCGGCGTCGAACCAGGGAGACTGAGTGTAGGTGCCTTCAGCAGATGCGGTGAAGGTCAGCATAGAGACAACCATCGCCAGCACGAGGAGCAGAGACATCTTCTTCATGGGTCTACCTCCTAAAAATTTTTTTCGGCGGGTTGACGACCACCGAATAAACAACGAAAATAAACTTTTCGTTTGCTAAAATGCATTTTACCATGAAGAAAAGGTTAAAGTCAATGGGGAATTAACAAAGATGGCGAAAAAATGGCGCAAGAAATATGTATCTGAAACTGAATTAGAAGCGAATATGTGAAAGTTGATACAATAATAAATATTGAACAAATATGCATGGAAATGTCGAAAAGGCTGTTAATAACGAAAATACGGCACGGCATATAGCTGTGTCGTATCAATTACATTAGAATATTGCTCACTTTATTTGCTGTACAAAATCTCAAGGAATTCTGCGTCGGCAATACTGTTCTGCTCCAGACCGAAGTTTGTCTGTGTTTCCATTGATGTACATGTAGTCCCATGTACGAGGCCTCCGTCAGGACAATTTATGATATGACAAAGATATTGTATAAGCTTTGTGCGAAAAGATTGCAATATTGATGATAAAGCTGGAGTTTTTGAGCACAGGTCACATTTAATAAGTTGTAAATGATAATAAGCGAAAAAACGGGCCCCGCGGAAGCGGGGCCCAAGGAGGTATCTGTCCGACTGTCCTTCGAACAGAGATACGCGGATTAAGGATTAATTAGTGGAGGTGATCTTCGGGGTTAGCGTAGAACATCTGGGGAACTGCGAAGTTCCAGGAAATGCCGCAGCCGCCGGTGGGAACGTTCTGGATATCGTTGTTGATTACAACACACTGCTGAACGTTCTTAACGGGCTGGATGAAGAACTTCTCGGTAGCAGCCATTTCCATGACGGCGGGCAGGTTCACGTTAACGGCGGTAACGGGGTCAACGGTGAACAGTCCCTGGATGGCCAGGATGTAATCCTTGTAAGCCTGAGTGGGTTCGAGCTGAACGTCGGTGTCGGACTTCATGGTGCCGGTCAGACCGCCGTTGTTGACCCAGTTGGCCCACAGACGGTTGCAGTTGTTCACGAAATCGCCGTAGTGCCACAGCTGATCGCCGTGCAGCCAGCCGGCGTTGATCTCAGATTCATTTGCGTTGTTCTGAGTATCCAGCAGTGCGGAGTCGGTGGGCTGAGTCTGGCCCTTCAGGCCGATGGCGGTGAAGTATTCGTAGTACAGTTCGCAGCAGGCGATGGTATCGGTGTTGGAAGCGGTGTTGGAAACGAAGAGGTTAAATTCAAAGGGCAGGCCGGAGGGAGTCTCACGGAAACCGTCGCCGTCGATGTCG
>JAZULX010000221.1:0-14093 GCA_045603325.1 Oscillospiraceae bacterium
AGTTGGCTCCTTTGATACAGACACAACAGCCCAGGCATGCCTACTCTGCAGGTACGCCCTTTGAGCATGTTGCTATAGATAACATAGATTTTACTCTTGAAGAAGGTGAATTCATCGGGATCATTGGTCACACAGGTTCCGGTAAATCCACATTCATTCAGCATTTGAACGGATTGCTGAAACCAACATCCGGTCAGGTGTTGTTCAATGGTGAAGACATTTGGAAAATAAAAACCCGTGATGTACGTTTTCAGGTAGGTATGGTGTTTCAGTATCCTGAATACCAGCTTTTTGAAGAAACCGTATTTCAGGATATTGCTTTCGGCCCCAGAAACATGAAACTTCCTGAAGAAGAGATCAAGAATCGGGTTATTAAAGCTGCCCGGGTGGTGGGCATCACCGAAGATCTTCTGGACAAATCTCCTTTTGAACTTTCCGGTGGTCAGAAACGCCGTGTCGCAATAGCGGGCGTGTTGGCAATGCAGCCCAAAGTGCTTGTGCTTGACGAACCTACTGCCGGCCTTGACCCCCAGGGAAGACAGAGCATTCTTGATAATATACGAGCTTATCGTGACACTACCGGTTCGGCCGTTATTATGGTTTCTCACAGCATGGAAGAAATGGCTGAAAACGTTGAGCGGCTTGTGGTCTTCAATCATGCGAAAATCGCCATGGACGGTAAGCCCAGTCAGATTTTTTCCAGAGCTGCCGAACTTAAAGCCATGGGCTTGGATATTCCTCTTGTAACTGAGGTTGTTCTAAAACTTCGCGAAATGGGTCTGGATATAGATACTTCCGTATTTACTGTCACTCAGGCAAAAGATCTGATCCTCTCTATGAAGGGAGGAAAGCTCCGTGCTTAAAGACATTACCCTTGGTCAGTATTTCCCTGGAAATACCTTTATTCATCGACTTGACCCCAGAACCAAGCTTATAATTACAGTGCTGTATATTGTAACGCTGTTTACTGCCCATTGGGTCGTATCTTATGCTCTTGTGCTTGCTTTTTTGCTGTTATGCCTCAAGGTTTCCAAAATACCGCTTATAACCATAGCAAAAAGCCTTAAACCGCTGGTAATAATTATTATTCTGACTGCAGTTTTGAATATGTTCTATACTCCCGGTGAGGTGCTGGTAAGCTTTTGGAAAATTACCATTACCAAGGAAGGCTTGTTCAACGCAGTGAAAATGGTTCTGCGTATTACTATGCTTATTACAGGCACGTTTATGCTTACCTATACCACATCACCAATCATGCTTACAGACGGCTTGGAAATGCTCCTGAACCCTCTGAAGAAGATCAAAGTTCCGGTACACGAACTTGCGATGATGATGTCCATTGCACTTAGGTTTATCCCTACTCTTATTGAAGAGACAGACAAGATAATCAGCGCACAGAAGGCAAGAGGTGCCGATTTTGAAAGCGGCAATATCATGCAGCGAGCCAAAGCGCTGATACCTATTCTTGTACCTTTGTTTATCAGTTCTTTCCGACGTGCCGATGAACTGGCTGTGGCAATGGAATGCCGGTGCTATCACGGCGGTGAAGGAAGAACCCGCATGAGAATTCTCAAATTCTCAGCTAATGACTGGCTGGCATTAAGCGTTGGAATTGCTTTGCTGGCTGCTGTTATTGTTTTGAAAGTATTTGGACTGTAAGGAAATCTGAAAATGCGCAACATTGCACTGAAGCTGATGTACGAGGGAACCCGCTATCATGGATGGCAGGTTCAGAAGAATGATGTTACTGTGTGCGGAACACTCCAGCGTGCTTTGGCTATGATTCTGAAAAGCAACGTATCGGTTACCGGATGCGGACGAACTGATGCCGGCGTTCACGCCAAGACATATATAGCAAACTTCCGCACCGATGCCCGTATCCCCACGGAGAGGCTGCCTTATGCACTCAATACTCATCTGCCCGATGATATCTCTGTTATTGCGGCATATGACGTGCCGGACAGTTTCAATGCAATCGGCTCCTGTGTAAAAAAGGAATATACCTATCTTATTTATAATTCACGGATCAAAGATCCGTTTTATGTCAATCGTGCATGGTTTTATCCGTCTCGTTTAAACGAAGAACTAATGGCGCAGGCTGCCGAGCAGTTTGTTGGTACCCACGATTTTGCTGCTGTCAGGTCAGTGGGAACCGAGACCAAAACCACTGTGCGTACTGTCCATTACTATAATGTTCGTCGCGATGGCGATATGGTCGAGCTGAAGGTTTGCGCAAACGGCTTCCTTTATAACATGGCCAGAGCTATGGCGGGCACGTTAGTGTATGTTTCCGAAGGCAAGATAAAACCGGATGAGATAGGTTCTATTCTTGAAAGGGGAGACCGCACCCTTGCTGGGCCGACTGTTCCTCCCGGTGGTCTGTATCTGACAAAATTATGGTATAATGAGGATGGTGCCTCCATTGAATAAGGGCAAACAGGATAGCGAAAGCAAGGTAATCAAGTTTAAAAGCGATTCTGCTATCGACAGAAAGAAAATTAAATATGCTGTTATCCTGATAGTGCTGGCTCTTATAGGCGTTGCGTTTTTTGCGTTTGCCGACAATATCAACACAGATGGCCTTTCAAGAGTGTTTACTTATTTTTCATCTGCGAAGGATGACGACGGTTCCATCTCCGAGATTTCTGTTTCTTCTGATGCCCGCAACAGTTACGGTCAGTTGAATGGCAACTTTGTTGTTGCTGATGCCGGTGGAGTCAAACTATATTCTGTCAATGGTCAGCAGATATTTTCTCACTCTCTTCTGATGACCAGACCTGTGGTAAAAACAGGTGATGAACTGGGAATAGTTTATGATATTGGCGGAAATACTTTGCTGGTGTTCAACAAGGAAAGTGTTCTCAAAACTATCGAAACCGACTATCCTGTTATAGATGCCTCCATCAGTGGAGACTGGATAACCCTCACCACAGAAGAAAGCGGATATAAAGCACTGGTTACGGTATATGATAAAAACCTTTCAGCGTGTTATATGTTCTATTCTGCGGATGCTTATATAATTGCAGCCGCAGCTTCGCCGGATGGTCACAGCGTAACTGCTGTGTCAATGAAGATAATTGATTCTGTTTTCGTTACCGAACTGCTGACATACAGACTGGACTCTGAAGAAATGTATTCTTCCCATCGTCTGGAAGATCAGACCGCATTGTATTTTGAATATGTTTCCGATACTGAAATGTGTGTCATTTGCGAGGAAAAAGTTTTCTTCGTAAATGAAGACGGTACTTCATTCTCATATGATTATTCGTCCACATATCTCGGAGGATTTGATATATCTTCAAATGGCAACGTGGCTCTTGTACTGAACAAAAACTCTGTTGGCACAAAGTGCTCCCTTGTTTCTGTTGCAAAAGACGGTACACTGCTTGGCAGTGTTGATTCCAACACAGAACTGTTGTCCGTTTCCTATGAAGGCGACTATGTGGGAGCTTTGACTGCCGGTCAGCTGAATATTTATGACGATAACCTCACCCCAAGACTCGCAGTATCTGATATTGCCGGGGCCAAAAAGGTTTTTATGCAGAAAGATGGTACTGCTTTCATTGTGTTTGGTGACAGGGTTAAACTTTATATTCCGTAAAATAGAGAGAAGTGTTTTGGTTCATGCCGGACCAATATTTTGAATCGAGGCGAACTTAATGAGTATTCCCAATATTCTGTCTGTATTTCGGTTGCTGCTTGTGCCGGTATTTGTTCTTGTTTTCTTTTCCGGCGAGCATGATTCTTATGCATTTGCAGCTTTTGTTTATGCCATAGCGTGTCTCACCGATGTGCTTGACGGAATGATAGCAAGACGATTTAATCAGATTACCAAGATGGGCAGGGTACTTGACCCCTTGGCTGACAAATTGATGGCGTTCACAGTACTGATATGCATTACCATTGACGGCATAATTCCATTGTGGGCTGTTGTGATTTTCTTTGTCAAAGAATGTCTTATGGGTATTGGAGCATTGGTCATGTATAAAAGGCTTGATGACGTAATGCCCTCGGATAAGTTTGGTAAAGCTGCCACTGCAAGTTTCTTTGCGGCTTCGGTACTGTTGATGGTTTTCAGCAGGATACCGCATTCTGTTGCAACTGTAATGATACTTATACCGACAGCCATATCGCTTGTTGCACTTTTCCACTATCTGAAAATTGCTCTTCCGATGATAAAGAAGAAGGAAGATTAGCCTGTGTGCCGTTGGCATACTGATAATAGAGTTGATGTTGGTGCTGCTGACAATACTGCAAATAACTCTGTCATAGCAAGAAAGGAATATCCATAAACATGAATCCTACTGTCTGTTCAAGATGTAAAAAGAATGTAGCTGTGGTTTTTATATCCAGACTCGAAAACGGCAAAAGCGTTAATGAGGGCCTTTGTCTCAAATGTGCCAGAGAACTGGGTATTCAGCCTGTTGATGATATAATCAAAAAGATGGGACTGTCCGATGATGAGCTGGACGGTCTGACCAATGAAATGATGGAAGCCTTTGGCGGTGTCGAAGGACTCGAGCAAATTGAAGACGGTGATGGTGACTTTGAAGAAGGAAAGACAGCCACGTTTCCGTTTTTGAATAAACTTTTTGGCGCCGATTCCGATGCTGTTGGCCAGCCCCGTCAGAACCAGCAGCAGAATCGTGAAAAAGCCGAAAAGGGCGATAAAGGTGACAAAAAGAAAAAGTATCTTGATAATTACTGCATCTGCCTTACTGACAGAGCAAGACAGGGTAAGCTGGACAATATTGTCGGCAGAGAAGAAGAGACCCTGCGTGTTATTCAGATACTTAACCGCCGTCAGAAAAACAACCCCTGCCTTATTGGTGAACCCGGTGTTGGAAAAACAGCCATTGCCGAAGGTCTTGCTATTAAGATCGCCCAGGGAAATGTACCCTACAAACTGCAGAACAAGGAAGTTTATCTCCTTGATCTCACATCTCTTGTGGCAGGAACCCAGTTCCGCGGTCAGTTTGAAAGCCGTATGAAAGGCCTAATCGAAGAAATCAAGAAATTTGGCAATATCATTCTTGTGATTGATGAGGTTCACAACCTTGTGGGAGCGGGTGATGCAGAAGGTTCCATGAACGCTGCAAATATCCTCAAACCGGCTCTTTCCAGAGGCGAGATCCAGGTAATCGGTGCAACCACTTTTACCGAATACCGTAAGCATATTGAAAAGGACTCGGCTTTGGAACGCAGATTCCAGCCCGTAACCGTTAACGAACCGTCCATTGAGGAGACTGTTAAGATTATCGAGGGTATTGCCCATTATTACGAAAGTTTCCACGGTGTCAGAATCAGTGAAAAGGTTGCACGTCAGGCAGTTGTCTTGTCTGAACGATATATTACCGATAGATTCCTGCCCGACAAGGCTATTGACCTTATTGACGAAGCATGTTCTGATGTCAACCTGCGCAGCAAAGTGATAGAAGATCTGTCCAAAGCAAGAAAAGAGCTGGATGATATTAACTTTGAACGCGAGCATATACTTGCTGATGCTGCCAACATCGACTATGAACGCCTTGCACATCTGAAAAGCTGTGAAATGCAGACTAAAGAGAAGATCGAACAGCTTGAATCTGAAGGTGTTCCTGAACTTACTGTCGAAAATCTTGCAAATGTCATCGAACTTTGGACAAAGATTCCTGCAAGTAAGATCAATACTTCAGAATATGGCAGGCTGAAAGGCCTTGACCAGCGCCTTAAACAGCGCATCATTGGTCAAGATGAGGCTGTTGATACTGTATCTGCTGCGATCAGAAGAAGCCGTGTGGGAATTTCTGCAAAGCGCCGCCCTGTATCTTTCATCTTTGTTGGTTCCACAGGTGTTGGCAAGACTGAGCTTGTTAAGTGTCTTGCCGAAGATCTGTTTGATTCTGCTGAATCCCTTATCAGACTTGATATGTCTGAGTATATGGAAAAGCACTCTGTTTCCAAAATTATCGGTTCACCTCCCGGTTATGTTGGATATGATGAAGCAGGTCAGCTTACCGAAAAAATCAGACGTAAACCTTACGCAGTTATTTTGTTTGATGAAATTGAGAAAGCTCATGCTGATGTGCTGAATATTCTGCTTCAGATTTTGGATGATGGCCGTATTACCGATGCACACGGCAGAACAGTCAACTTTGAAAATACTGTAATCATTATGACCTCTAATGCCGGCAGCGACAAGAAAGACGGCACTGTTGGTTTCAACCGTTCCGTAAGTGAACAGAGCAAAGAGAAAGCACTCAAAGCACTTAATGATTTCCTGCGTCCGGAATTTATCAACCGTGTTGATGAGATAGTTGCGTTCAATAAGCTTACTGAAGAAGATTTCGGTAAGATTACAGTTATCATGCTGAACGAACTGGCTGACACCATGAAGGAAAAAGAAATCAATCTCAGTTGGGATGAGGCGGCTGTATCGTGGCTTACTGCCAAATCCTATTCCCAGACCTATGGCGCCAGAAACCTTCGACGTCTCATTCAGAAAGAAGTCGAAGATCGCATAGCAGCTATTTTGATAGACAGCTATGAAAGTGAAGTAAGTCAGATAAAGCTCACTGTTTCCGATGACCAGCTGAGCGTTGTATCCCTGTAAACTGTCAGAGGTCAGATTATGCTCGAACTACTGAAGAAACCCGACATTAAAGAATTGCTGTTTGACGGCAATCTCGGACTTGAAAAGGAAAATATCCGCGTCCACCGTGATGGATATATGACGCTTACGCCTCATCCCTTTGGCAATAAGGCAAAGCATCCGTATATCATTACCGACTTTTCCGAAAGCCAGGTGGAAATAGGCACTATCGTTTGCAATAATCCGGATGAGGTCTATGACCAGCTTGAAAATCTCCACGATATAGTTACAACAACAATATCTGTGGAATACCCGGAACCGGAGTTTCTGTGGCCCATAAGCAATCCTCCGCTGTTTAACTCCGGAGAGGAGATACCCATTGCGGAATACGATGATGACAATATCGAAAAACACCAGTACAGGGAATATCTTGCCGAAAAATACGGCAAAGAAATAATGCTGTATTCCGGTATTCACTTCAACTACTCCTTCAACCTTAAACTCCTCGACCGTATTCATCAGGAACTGGGCAGGACAGATGATATCAAGTATCTCAAATCAGAAATGTATATGAGACTTGCCAAAAACTGCTATATGTATTCCTGGTTCCCCGTGGTTATGACTGCTGCAAGTCCTGTGTTCCACGGAACATTTATGGATGAAGGCGAGGAAGTAGGCGGTGGCAGATTCCTCGGCTACAGCTCAATGCGCAACAGTAAGTACGGCTATTGGAATAAAGAACAGCTTTATCTGGATTACAAGAGCCTTGACGCTTATATCGACAGCATTGTTGACCTTGTTCAAAACGGTAAGTTGTATTCATCGGCGGAATTCTACACCCCTGTCCGTATCAAACCCAAGGGTAAGTACCTGATGAAGAATCTCCGGGACGGTGGTGTCAACCATATCGAACTTCGAATGTTTGACCTTAACCCCTTGGATAAAAACGGTATGGCGAAGGCTGATATGAAGCTGATAGAGTATTTTCTTATCTATCTTTCTACCTTGCCTGATTTTGATTACACTCCTGAACTGCAGGAACTGAGCTTCAAAAATCATTTGGCATCCTCTGCTTACGATCTGGATTCTGCCTACATAACCCTGAACGGCAAAACCCAGACCATTACGGAAGCTACCCTTGAGTTCATTGGCCAGATGCGTGAATTCTTTACTTTGATGGAGCATGATGGTGCGTTAAAATGCCTTGATGATGCAGAGCTTCGCATTCGTGATCAAAGCAAGCTGTATTCCCACATCGTTTATGAAGGTATAAAAAACGAAGGATACGTTCATTTTGGTATCCGCAGAGCCCTTGAAGCGCTAAAACTTTCAAACGAAAAGTATTATCTGCTTAAAGGTTTTGAGGACATGGAACTTTCCACTCAAGCTCTTATCAAAGCCTGCCTGAAACTCGGAGTAACCTATGAGGTGTTGGACAGAAAAGATAATTTCATCCGTCTTACCCGTGAAGGTCATACCGAATATGTCAAGCAGGCTACCAAGACTTCCAAAGATAATTGCTCAAGTATTTTGCTTATGCGCAACAAATATCTGAGCAAAAAGCTCCTTGCCGAAAACGGCATTAATGCTCCTGCAGGCAAGCTTTACTGCGAACCTGAGGAAGCTTACAATGATTATGAGTACTATGTAGGTAAACAGATTGTTCTTAAACCCAATTTTTCCAACTTCGGTTCAGGTATAAACATCTTCAAAGACGGGTTTTCAAAAGAAGACTACTTTACTGCTGTAGATATGGCTTTCAGACGAAGCAATGAGATTATCATTGAGGATTACTTCGATGGCGAGGATTACAGATTCCTTGTTATTGGCAACGAAGTTCAGGCAGTCAGCAAACGTATACCTGCGTCTGTTACCGGTGACGGCGTGAGCACAATTAAGGAACTCATTCTGCAAAAACGTCATCATCCATTAAGAGGGGAAGGCCATACCAAGCCTCTTGGATTTATAGGAATGGGTGCAGAGGAAGAACTGCATCTGAAAATGCATGGTATGAGTTTTATGACAGTACCGGCGAAAGACGAAGTTGTATATCTGCGAAACAATGCAAATGTATCCACCGGCGGTGATTCCATCGACTGCACTGACGTTGTCCATCCTTCATATAAAGAGCTTGCATTAAAGGCTGCAAAATCTGTTAATGCTGTGTTCTGCGGTGTTGATATAGTTGCTAAGGACATTAAATCGCCAATGACAGATGATAATTACACCATTCCGGAACTGAACTTCAATCCGTCCATCAAACTGCACTGCTACCCATCAGTCGGACAGGGCAGACCTATCGGAGAAACAGTTGTCCGATTCCTGTTTGATGGATTGCTTTAGAATAAAAAAGCTGCAAAAACAATTCGTTTTTGCAGCTTTTTTATTATTTGGATTCGATAAGACAAACAGCATGGCAAGCTATGCCTTCGCCTTTTCCGGTGAAACCTAATCCTTCTTCGGTGGTTGCTTTGATGTTCAAGGTGCTCGTTTCGCAACCAATAACCTTAGCAAGATTATCCAGCATTTCGGGTATGTGTTTTGCCAGTTTTGGAGCTTGAGCAATAACAGTAATGTCTGCATTAACCAGTCGATATCCCGCATCATCCAAGAGTTTTATGCAGCGCTCAAGGAGTATTAGACTTGAAATATCTTTAAACTCGCCTGAAGAATCAGGAAAATGTTTTCCTATATCGCCCAAAGCAGCGGCTCCTAACATAGCATCCATCAAAGCGTGGGTCAGAACATCCGCATCGGAGTGGCCAAGAAGGCCTTTATCGTAAGGAATATCGACGCCACCCAAGATAAGCTTCCTGCCTTCAATGAGTTTGTGGACATCGTATCCGTGACCTATTCGCATTGTGATTGCCTCCTGTCCATAATGGCTTGGGCCAACAGTATATCAACCGGAGTGGTGAGTTTGATATTTTCGTCTGAACCATCAATAAAGAATACCGGCAATCCAAGAGCTTCAACAGCCTGAGCGTCATCCGTTATCGAAAGCTCTTTAGATTTTGCGTTAGTAAGAGCTGCAGAAAGTATATTTTTCTGAAACACCTGCGGAGTCTGAACAAGACGAAGTTTTGATCTGTCGTAGGTGGTATGTACCTTGCCGTCGGATTCTTCTTTGACGGTATCTTTGGGCAGAATTGCAGGTATAGCGGAGCCATACTTTTCAGCGTTTTTAACCGCTGTTTCGATTATGCTTTGACTTACAAGAGGTCTTGCTCCGTCGTGTACAGCAACAATTTCTGCTGCGGAAGAAACAGCACTCAATCCCGCAAGCACCGAATCAAGGCGCTGCTGACCACCGACAACTATGTTGGACACCTTTTTAAAGCCGTTGTTGCTGCATATTTCAGCCAGCTGGGACAGTAAGTCGGTTCGGGTAACAATGATTATTTCATCGATCTTGCTGCATTCCTCAAATGCTTCAATTGTTCTGAGAATTACAGGCTTATCAGAAAGCGGCATCATCAGCTTGTCCTGTCCCATTCTGGTGGAGGAACCGGCTGCGCAAATGATCGCTGAACAGCGCACTTTTTTTGTGACTTTATCTTTCTTTTTACCAAACAATGGCATAGTCTCACTCCTGATTTTTGATAAGCTCCTCTATTGCAAGCATAATTCCGGTTCGACCGGTCTCGTATGTAAGACCGCCCTGCATATATGCGGCGTAAGGTTCTCTTTTAGGGCCGTCGGCAGACAATTCAATTGACGCGCCGGAAATAAAAGCACCTGCAGCCATTATAACAGGCACGTCGTAACCGGGCATATCCCAGAATTCCGGAGTAACATAGCTGTCTACCGGGGCGCCTTTCTGAATACCTGCGCAGAATTTTGCCAGGGCATCAGGGTTGCCGAATTCGATAAGCTGAACAATATCTGCTCTGTGGTCCATAGCTGATGGGAGAGTCTTATAGTTAAGCAGTTCCATAGCTCTTGCACAGAATACCGCAGTTTTCAGTGCTTGAGCAACGGTATGAGGAGCAAGGAACAGCCCCTGAAAAAGCTGACGGTTGGTGTTCAGAGTTGCTCCGCATTCTCTGCCAATGCCGGGAGTGGTCATGCGCATGGAAGCTGCTTCCACAAGGTCATGGCGACCTGCTATATATCCGCCGGTCGGAGCAATGCCGCCACCGGGGTTCTTGATGAGAGACCCCATAATAAGATCAGCACCGACCTGAGAAGGTTCAATCGTCTCTACAAATTCGCCGTAGCAGTTGTCTACCAAGATTTTGGCATTGGGATTTTCTGCGCGTACAATGTCGATGATCTCACCAATCTCAGCAACCGAAAGAGACTTTCTTGACGAATATCCTCTTGAACGCTGAATAAGAACCGTGTCTGTGTCACAAGCGCGACGCTTTATCTGGGCAAGATCAGGCAGGCCTGATTCGGTAACGGGTACATAATCGTACTTTACTCCATAATCCATCAGTGAACCGGGATAGTTTCCTGTAACACCAATAACACCAAGCAGAGTATCGTATGGAGGGCCAACAAGAGACAGCAGAGTATCACCCGGACGGAGAGCACCAAACAGGGCACAGGCGATAGTGTGAGTACCATTGACAAAATTGATGCGCATCAGAGCATCTTCTGTCTGGAAAATATCGGCACAGACCTGACCGAGACGTTCCCGGCCCATATCGTCGTAACCGTATCCGGTGGTACCTGCAAAGCAGGCTTCGGATACTTTGTTTTTCTGAAACGCAGCAAGAACCTTTTCGCTGTTATATCTGGAAACAGTATCGATTTTTGAGAAAATATTGCTGATATCTTTTTCTGCTGCCAGGGCTATTTCGAGAGTTTTTGGTGAGTAATCAAAAAATGAAAGCATTGATAATTGTCCTTAGTTGTATTTCTTTTCGAGCATGGCTGTCAGAATTTTTACGCAGCCATCTACATCCTGCTCATTTATCATTTCTGAAGGAGTGTGAATGTTGCGGGTGGGGATGCTGAGGATACCGGTGGGGACACCACCTCTGGTGATATGGATGGCGCCGGCGTCTGTTCCACCTGCAAGCTGAGCGTCAAGCTGACAGCTGATATTAAGATTCTCGGCACATTCTTTCATGGCTGAAATGATATCGCTGTGACACAGGACAGAACGGTCCATCAGTTTGATGATAGGGCCTTTGCCTATGGCTGTGTCAGCCTTTGTTTCGCATCCGGGAGTGTCATAAACTCCGGCTACGTCCACTGCGATAGCCATATCGGGATCAACAGTATAAGCTGCAGTTTTGGCTCCACGAATACCGATTTCTTCCTGAGTGGAGAATACAAACCAACAGTCGTTTTCTGAGCTTTTCAGATTCATCAATGCCTGAATGAGCACATAACAGCCAATGCGATTGTCGAGATAAGGGGAAACGATAAGTGAGCCGGTTTGTTCACATGCTGTATCATATACTGCAGTGTCGCCAATGGATACAATTTTCTCGGCTTCTTCCTTGCTGGAAGCACCGATATCAATATACATATCAGTAATCTTTGCTTCGGAAGCTTTGACGCTTCCGTCGAGGAATACAGCGCCCACAGCGCCGTTTTCAAAGCGAACACGAGTACCGGGCAGGGTAACAAGGCGAATGCCGCCAAGGTCATAAAGACGAACGTAGCCGTCATTATCGATATAGGTAACCACAAGACCAAGTGAGTCCATGTGAGCGGACATCATAATCTTTTTGCCGCTGCCTTTTTTGTGTACAAAAAGGTTTCCCATAGCATCGGTAGTAATTTCATCAGCATAGGGAGCGCAGTATTCGGTTATCAGTGAAGCAATCTGCTTTTCGTTGCCTGATGGGGAATGAGCAGAAACCAGGCTGCGAAGCATTTCAAAATCTATCATAATGTACCTCCAAGTTTTTCGAGGAATTTTTCAAGCAGTATGGGCATGTTTTCCATATCGGTTACAGATCCGACGCAGGAAGGGGAGTGGATATAGCGTAAAGCAGCAGCTACTCCGCAGACTTTGCATCCTGAAGCTGTGCGCTGAATGGCAGACGCGTCAGTTCCCCCCGAAATATACTGCTTAGTTTGCCAGGGAATGTTGTTTTCTGCTGCTGTTTCGCGAAGAAGCTCAAACATCTCACGATCGTAAACAGTACCGCCATCCATGAATGGGATAACAACACCTTTTCCGGGCGCGCATACTTTTTTATGGTCAGGCATTGAGGGCAGATCTGCGGCAGTAGTGCCTTCGGCAATGATGGCAATATCAGGTTTAACGCTGAAAGCTGCACCAAGAGCACCCCTTGTGCCAACTTCTTCCTGAACGGTAAATGCAAACCACGTGTCAAAAGGCAGAGGTTTTTCAATGAGCTTTATCAGTGCAGCACAGCCGACACGATCGTCTATGGCTTTGGCCTTGAGCATATCATCGCCCATCATAAAAGGCTCTGAGCAGAAGCAGCCATAGTCACCCAGAGAAACAAGGGCTTTTGCTTCGTCCTTGTCAGAAGCTCCGATGTCGATATACAATTTGTCTGCAGGTATGGCTTTCTTTTCTTCGTTTTTGTCTACCAAATGGTAAGCTTTAACGCCGATTACGCCGGGAATGCGCTTTTCGCCGATAACAACCTTCCGGCCGATAACGACACGGCTGTCAACACCGCCGACGAAACTGAATTTGAGATATCCGCTTTCGGTGATTCCACGGATGATTATACCAACCTCATCCATATGAGCGGCAAGTAAAACTGCTTTACACGGGACAGCAGCACCTTTTTTGAAAACAATAAGACTTCCGTTGGGATCAGTACGTACTGAATCTGCATAAGGACTGACTTTTCTTGCGATATATTCTCTGACTTCGTCCTCGCAGCCAGACGGCCCAAAAAGCTGGCAGAGATCTTTGACAAGCTGAATCACTTTACATCCACCTCCCGGAATCCTTCAAAAACTCTGCTAAGAGTTTTGCTGTGTTTTCAAGGTCGCAAATTGCCATTGTTTCGCATGGACTGTGCATATACTTGATGGGAATGGAAAGCACGGACGTAGGAACGCCTTCACGGCTGACATATATTGGCCAACCGTTTGTGCCGGTATGTCCTTCCATGACCTCAATTTGATTGGGTATCTCGTTTTCATCAGCAATAGCAGTAAATGCCTTTGACATTTTTCTGTTCATGCTGGGGCCGTAACCAATAGCCGGACCGCCTTTGAACTTCAGTGTTTTTTCGCTGTCGGCATCAGGTGTATGAGCATGTGTAACATCAATAGCGACAGCGTAATCAGGTGCAATGGAAAAAACACCTGCAGTGGCACCTCTTGTACCTACTTCTTCCTGAGTGCTTCCCATAATATAAAGGTCAAAGTCCAGCTTTTCATCTTTCAGATACTCCAGAGCCAGCACAATTGATGTGAAACAGGCACGGTCATCCATTGCCTTGCCGCTGATAATGTTGTTGGCAAGTTCGCAGAATGCATCGTCAAATACAACATTTGTTCCAACAGGAATCAAATCTTTAGCTTGTTGTTCGGTCAGCCCTGCGTCGATGAACATTTTATCTACAGGGAC